>CAYONL010000008.1:20375-26148 GCA_964405305.1 uncultured Oscillospiraceae bacterium
ATGGACGAGGTGCGCGGCAACAGCGGCTCCATAGATGTGCGCGGGCTGTCGGAGCGGCTGGGCGTGCCTGTGGTGCCCATCAGCGCGGCCAAAAACGAGGGCGTTTCCGAGCTGGCGGCCCAGGCCGAGGCGGCGGCGAAGCAGAAGCTCCTGCCCCGGGTGCTGGATTTCTGCCCGGATGGGCCTGTGCACCGCTGCATCCACGCCGTATCCCATATCATAGAGGACCACGCCCGCGGCATAGGCGCGTCGCCCCGTTTTTGCGCCACAAAGCTGATAGAGGGCGACTCGGCCATGTCCGAAAAGCTGGGCATAGACGAGAACGAGCTGGAGCTTATAGAGCACAGCGTTGTGGAGATGGAGAACGAGACAAAGCTGGACCGCAACGCCGCCCTGGCCGACATGCGCTACAATTTCATAGAAAACGCCGTCTCCGGCACAGTGGTAAAGCCCCACGAAAGCCGGGAACGTCTGCGCAGCGAAAAGATGGACCGCGTGCTTACAGGTAAGTACACGGCCATACCTGTCTTTGTGGGCATAATGCTCGCCATATTCTGGATGACGTTCAGCGTGCTGGGGCCGTTTTTGAGCAAGCTGCTCTCCGCCGGAATAGACTTGGTAACGGCGGCGGCGGATGCCGGTCTTTCCGCCTACGGCATAAACCCGGTGGTCCACAGCCTGATAATTGACGGCGTGTTTGCCGGAGTGGGCAGCGTGCTCGGCTTCCTGCCCATAATCGTGACGCTGTTTTTCTTCCTCTCGGTGCTGGAGGACACGGGCTATATGGCGCGGGTCGCCTTTGTTATGGACAGGCTGCTCCGCCACGTCGGCCTTTCCGGGCGCAGTATAGTGCCCATGCTCATCGGTTTCGGCTGCACCGTTCCGGCGGTCATGGCGTCCCGAACCCTTTCGTCGGACAGGGACCGCCGTATGACCATCATGCTCACGCCGTTTATGAGCTGTTCCGCGAAAATCCCGATCTACTCCGTGTTCTGCGCGGCCTTCTTTCCGAAAAGCGCGGCGCTCGCCATGACGGCCCTCTATTTCGGCGGTATGGCGCTGGGGGTGATTTCGGCGCTGGCGCTTAAAAAGACGGTGTTCAGGGGCGAGCCGGTGCCCTTTGTCATGGAGCTGCCGGATTACCGCTGTCCCTCACCGAAAAGCGTCTGCCTGCTGCTGTGGGAAAAGGCGCGGGATTTTCTGGAGCGGGCCTTTACGGTCATATTTATAGCCTCGATCATAATATGGTTTTTGCAGAGCTTTGACGCCCGGCTTTTTGTGGTGACGGACAATTCCCAAAGCTTGCTGGCCATGCTGGGCCGGCTGATAGCGCCGGTGTTCGCGCCCCTGGGCTTTGGCGACTGGCGCGCGGCAACAGCACTGATAAGTGGCTTTACGGCGAAGGAGGCAGTTGTCAGCACCCTCGGCGTGCTTTTAGAGACCGGCACAGCCCAGCTTCCCGCGGCCCTGACCGGGATGTTTACCACGGCGTCGGCCTCCACGTTTCTGGCGTTCACGCTGCTTTATACGCCCTGCGTGGCGGCGGTGGCGGCCATGAAAAAGGAGCTGGGCTCCACAAGGGCGGCGGCCTGGGTGGTGCTGGCCCAGTGCGCCATGGCGTGGGTCGTGGCCTTTGCGGTGTACAGGGTAGCGCTGCTGTTTTAAGCGGTACGGAAATACTGTGGGGCGGCCCCCTTTGCTGTCGGGAACGGATAAAAACGGCCCGGCAATGGCACAGGGGCCGCCCTTTTGCCCCGCGCGAAAACGGCGGCAGATATTTTTCCGCGAAACCGCGCTGTTTTTCCGCTACGCATTGCCCATGTTGCTCTTTTGTGGTATAATATTTCTTCAATATGCATAGGGAGGCGTTTCTTATGACAAAGAAAACTGTGGCGCTGCTTTTCGGCGGCGTTTCAAGCGAACATGAGGTCAGCTGCAAATCCGCGGCCTCGGTTATAGAGAATATCGACAGGGAGAAGTACGACGTCATCATGCTGGGCATCACAAAGTCCGGCGACTGGTTCCAGTACCGCGGCCCTGTGGACACACTTAAAAAATGCGAGTGGGAGCGCAGCGAATACATAGTTCCCGCCTTTATCTCGCCCTCCCGCTCCACCCACGGCATACTTTACGAGCACCTGGGCCGGTTCGAGTCAAGGCATATAGACGTGGTCTATCCCGTGCTCCACGGCCGAAACGGCGAGGACGGCACCATGCAGGGCCTTTTGGATATCGCGGGAATACCCTATGTGGGCAGCGGAGTGCTCGCCTCGGCCGACTGTATGGATAAGGCGGTGTGCCACACGCTGCTCTCCGCCGCCGGTGTTCCGCAGGTGGAGTGGCTGGAGTATCACTGTGGCTGCGACAGCGCCGCCGCCGCGAAGGAGATAGAGGAAAAGCTGGGCTGGCCCGTATTTGTCAAGCCCGCCAACGCCGGCTCCTCCGTGGGCATAACAAAGGTGAAAACGGCGGGAGCGGTGGCCGAGGCCTTTGCCCTTGCGTTTGAAAGCGACGAAAAGATAATAGTCGAGGCCGCCGTTATCGACCCCATTGAGATAGAGTGCGCGGTGCTGGGCAACGACGAGTGCGTGGTGGGCGGACCGGGAGAGATAGTTCCGGCGGATGAGTTCTACACCTACGACGCAAAATATTATAATGATAAAAGCGAAACCATCCTGAAGGCCCGTATTTCGGAGGAAAAGGCCGCCGAGGTGCGCGAAATGGCCGTCAGGGCGTACAAGGCGCTGGGCTGCCGCGGTCTTGCCCGGGTGGATTTCCTTGTGGAGCGGGCCACGGGCAAGGTCGTGCTCAACGAGCCGAACACGCTGCCCGGTTTCACAAATATCAGCATGTATCCCAAGCTCATGATAGATTACGGTTTCTCCTACGCCGAGCTTATCGACCGTCTGCTGACGCTGGCGCTGGAGAAATAAAACGGCAAAAAGCGCTTGAGCATCGGCCTTGAGCACAAAGCGCATTAGGAGGAGACTATGGATCTGCGACCCATCGGGGTGTTCGACTCCGGGCTTGGCGGGCTTACGGCGGTGCGGGAGCTGCGCCGTCTGCTGCCCGCCGAGGATATACTTTATTTCGGCGACACCGGGCGTGTGCCCTATGGCGGGCGCGGGCCGGACACAATAAGGCGTTACGCCGGGGAGTGCATGCGCTTCCTTGAACGGCGGGGCGTGAAAATGATAATCGTCGCCTGCGGAACGGTCAGCTCCGTGCTGGGGCAGACTATGGGCGAGGGCTTTTCCGTGCCCTGTCTTGGGGTGCTGGCTCCAGCGGCGGAGGCGGCGGCAAAGGCCTCGCAAAACGGGCGCATAGGCGTCATAGCCACCACCGCGACCATAGCCTCCGGCTCCTACGGGCGGGCCATAGGCGCGGTAAGGCCGGACGCCGTGGTGTTTCCGATGGCGTGCCCGCTCTTTGTGCCGCTGGTGGAAAACGGCTATACGCAAAGGGACAACAGGGTCACGGGCCTTGTGGCGCGGGAGTATTTTGCGGGCTTTGACGGCACGGATATCGACACGCTGATCCTCGGCTGCACCCACTATCCGCTCATAGCGCCGCTTATAGACGATGTCACCGGGAACCGCCTGAACCTTATCGACGCGGGCCGGGAGACAGCCGCCGCCGCCCGCGAGCTTATGGAGCAAAGGGAGCTGCTCTCCTACGCCAGAAAGATTGGCTCGCTGGAGTGCTTTGTGACCGACGAGGTGCGGGGCTTTGCCGAAATAGGCGAGCGCTTTTTGGGCGAGCGTCTTTCGGAAGTCAGCCGTGTGGAGCTGGAGGAGCTGTGATATGAAGAAAGATTTTTTGATATTTATAAAGGGGACCCAGAATGTGGACGGGCAGGAGGACACCATAGAGCTTTTGACAAAGGGCCGGTATTACCGCCGTCAGGGCAGCTGGTATATCTCCTACGACGAGCTGGAGGATGAGGACTCCCCCATCCCCACCATAAAGACGCGCCTGCAGGTGGAGGGCGACGACAAGGTCACCATGACCCGCCGCGGCAAGCAGAACAGCCAGCTCATAGTCGAGCGCGGCGTCCGCCACCAGTGCCACTATGACACGGGCTTTGCCGACTGGGTGATGGGCGTGCAGGGCGGGCGCATTGCCAGCGACCTCGGTGAAAACGGCGGTACGCTGGATTTCAGCTACTCGCTGGACATAAACACCATGCTGTCAAGCGAAAACTCGGTGAATATAGTTGTAAAGGAATGTGAAAGCGATGCGTGACCCGGTCAGGGAGGCAAAGGAGCAGCTTAAAAAGGTCATAGACGGGGCTATCGAAAAAGCCGTGGAGCGGGGCGTTTTGCCCGGCGGCGCGGAGCCTGAGTACAACATAGAGGTCCCGGCGGAGAGCAAAAACGGCGACCTCGCCTCCAACGCGGCCATGGCGGGAGCGAAGGCCTTCCATCTGCCGCCCAGAAAGATAGCGGAGGCCATAGCGGCGGAGGCGGACCTTTCGGGCACGGCTTTCGCAAGGCTCGAGGTGGCCGGCCCCGGCTTTATAAACGTGTTCTATTCGCCGGAGTGGTACGCCGACGCCGTCTGCGCCGTGCTGGACGAGGGCGCGGATTACGGCAGGTCAAACGGCGGGGCCGGCAAAAAGATAATGATAGAGTTTGTCTCCGCCAACCCCACAGGCCCCATGCACATGGGCAACGCGCGAGGTGGAGCCATAGGCGACGGGCTGGCCTCCGCATTTGATATGTGCGGGTGGGACGTGACCCGCGAGTTCTATATAAACGACGCCGGAAACCAGATAGAGAAGTTCGGCGTTTCGCTGGAGGCCCGCTACCTGCAAATATACAAGGGCGAGGACGCCATAGAGTTCCCGGAGGAGGGCTACCACGGCGAGGACATAAAGACCCGCGCCCGGGAATTTGCCGATATAAACGGCGACAGATTTGTGGAGGCCGACCCAGCAAAGCGCAGGAAAGCCCTGATAGACTACGCCCTGCCGAAGAACGTGGAGGGCCTTAAAAACGACCTGCACAAGTACCGCATAGACTACGACGTCTGGTTCCGGGAGAGCAGCCTTTATAAGGACGGCACCGTGGACAAGATAGTAAAGATACTTTCCGACAATGGGCTGACCTACGAAAAGGACGGCGCGCTCTGGTACAAAAACGCCGAGGTGCTGGGCAAAAAGCTGGCGGCCGAGGGCAAAACGCCGGAGCAGATAGCCGCGCTGGAGCTTAAGGACGACGTGCTGATACGCGCCAACGGCAACCCCACCTACTTTGCGGGAGATATCGCCTACCACTACAACAAGTTCGCGCTGCGCGGCTTCGACCGGGTAATAAACGTCTGGGGCGCCGACCACCACGGCCATGTAGCAAGACTCAAGGGCGCCATGGACGCCGTGGGCGTGGGCGGCGACAGGCTGGACATCGTGCTGATGCAGCTGGTGGAGCTTATGCGCAACGGCCAGCCCGAAAAGATGAGCAAGCGCACCGGCCGCGCCATCACCCTGACCGACCTGCTGGACGAGGTGCCCATAGACGCGGCCCGTTTCTTCTTCAATATGAGGGAGCCGAACACCCACCTGATTTTCGACCTGGGCCTTGCGGTGGAGCAGAGCGCCCAGAACCCTGTTTACTACGTGCAGTACGCCCACGCGCGCATCTGCTCCCTGCTTTCCGCTATGGCAACCGAGGGCTGCACAGTCGAGGACACCGCAAAAACGAACCTTGACCTGCTGACAGAGCCGCAGGAAATGGAGCTGCTGGAGCTGGGGCGCGGCAATTTGCTGGAAGTG
>CAYONL010000008.1:26158-28958 GCA_964405305.1 uncultured Oscillospiraceae bacterium
GCCCACGCGCGCATCTGCTCCATCCTTAAAAACCTTGCCGCCGAGGGCATAGAGCCCCGCCGCCTCGCCAAAAAGGAGCTTTGCATCTTTGAAACGGACGAGGAGAAGGCCCTTGTCACCCTGCTGGCGCGCTATCCGGGAGAGATAGCGGAGGCCGCCAAAAACTGCGACCCCGCCCGGCTCACCCGCTACGCCGTGGACGCCGCCACCGCCTTCCACAAGTTCTACACCGCCTGCCGCTGCAAGGGCGAGGAGGAGGCGGTGATGCAGTCGCGGCTATCTCTCTGCCTTGCCGCCAAGTCGGTGATAGCGAACGCGCTGACGCTGCTCAAGGTCACGGTGCCGGAGAGCATGTGACGCGGAGCGCCGCAAAGCGCGTCCGAAATTCCACAGAGGCCGGGCGGAGACGAAAGCCTTAGGCAAGCGCTGAATAATTCGCGATAAACTAAAAAGTGTGCATCCGAAGGGGCTCTCGTTCCCGCGCCGCCAGTGGCGGATACAGCGGGAATGAGAGCAGGAAGAAACAACGAGCGATGCAAAGCGCTACAAGCGAGCAGCGCGACTATGTTTCTGACCGACCAATCGGGAAGCTCCCTTAGTTAAATGCGCCGCAGGCTCCTATTTTATTTTGGCAATTAATCAGAGGTTCCTTAGCTTTCCCCGCAAGCAGTAAAAGCGGAAAGCAGTATTACAATAAGTTATAAATAAAAAGCACTATTCCGGCGGGTATGATTGAGCGGGACTCTGCTCCGGGCCGCCGGAAACACCTTTTGAAAAGGAGCGCATCATGGAAGCCGACTTTAGCAGGCATTATCTTCTGGACGGAGCCACGGGAACAAGACTTTTCGCCGCCGGAATGCCACAGGGAGTCTGTCCCGAAAGCTGGGTGCTGGAAAACTCCGCCGTTATGGAGGACATACAGCGCGGGTATGTGGAGGCCGGCTCCAACGTGCTGTACACTCCAACCTTTGGCGCGAACACCGCACGGCTGACCGCCTTTGGGCTTGAGGGCAAAATGCGGGAGATGAACCTGCGGCTGGTGGAAATTTCGCGTAAGGCGGCGGGCGGGCGCGCTCTGCTGGCCGGCGACATCTCCACCTGCGGTGAGCTGGCCGAGCCTTTCGGCGAGCTGCCCTTTTCCGATCTGGTGGGCATATACGCGGAGCAGGCCATAGCGCTCCGGGACGCGGGCGTGGATTACATCGCGCTGGAGACCTTTATGTCGCTCGTTGACGCAAGGGCGGCTCTTTTGGGCGCGCGTCAGGCCGGTCTGCCCGTTACGGTGACGCTTACGGCGGATGAGCACGGCCGCACCTTTATGGGTTCCTCCATGCTCGCGGCGCTGGTCACGTTCCAGGCCATGGGCGCGGCCGCCGTCGGGATGAACTGCTCGGAGGGGCCGGAGCCGATGCTGCCCGTGATAGAGGATCTGGCGCATTACGCCGCCGTGCCGCTTATAGTGAAGCCCAACGCCGGGCTTCCGGAGGGCGAACCGCCGGTCTACGGTATGGGGGCGGAGGAGTTTTCCGAAAAGGTGCGCGCGCTGCTGGATGCCGGCGCAGCAATAGCCGGTGGCTGCTGCGGCACAACGGAAAAACATATTGCGGCCCTGCGCGCGCTTATGGATGGGTACGACTGGTCCCGCCCACTTCCGGAGAGGGAGAGCGGCCTTGTGCTCGCCTCCGACAGCGCGGTGTATTTTCTGGATGAGGACTTTGAGCTTTCCGACGAGATGGAGTGCGAGGTGGACATGAGCGACGCGCTTTTGGACGCCGAGGACGAGGCCGTGGACGCGCTTTCAATACGCATACGCAGCTTTGACGACGCGTACCACTTCGCGCAGAACGCCCATATGGCCCACCTGCCTGTCTCGTTTTTGGCGGACGGCGAGGAGGAGCTGGAGAACGCCCTGTTTTACTATCCCGGCCGCGCCATGATAGATTCCCGCAGCGACGTGGACGAGGTCAAACAGCAGGAGCTGGCCGCGGGCTACGGCGCGGTGATAGTTTGAGCCGAAAGGGATAAACGACGCACGCGCTCGTTTAAAGCCACAGCCGGGGTTACGGCGTGCGCGCTCCTGTTTACTGTCTCCTGTCTCCTGACGCCTGACTTCTGACGCATTAAAAAAACAGGCCCCATTCCATGGGACCCGTCGGTTCACATACCGCGGCGCTCGATATATTTTTTAGCGCCCTGTATAAGATTTTTGTCGTTGCGAAAGGTAACCATGTCGTAGGCGCGGTCGATCTCCATCCAGGTTATCTCGCTGACCTCCTCCTCCTGGGGGTGCAGCGTTGATTCATTGAGTGTGAAGCCTATAAAATATACGACCTGTTTTTTGACGCCCGGCTTGGGCGAATATTCCACTGCCTCTCGAAATCCGTCCCGCAGGAACACGGTAAGTCCCGTTTCCTCCCGTATCTCACGCAAAGCGGTCTGCATCTCCGTCTCTCCGGACTCCATATGTCCTTTCGGAAACGACCAGTGCCCGCCGCAGCGATGTTTCAGCAGCAGAAGCTCCGTCCTGCCGTCGCGCTCCCGGTAAATGAGCCCGCCGCAGGATTTTTCATGTTTCATCTTCTACCTCCAAAGGTAAAGCTATTCTAATTTTATATGATACCATCATTGGGGTGCAAAAACAACCCCAAAATAATTGCCTGTCCGCGCGCTTATGGTTGACAAATCTCCTTTACAGGGATAAAATATAAAAGCGTCAGCAAATAGGGCGGTTCGTCCGCCGCTTCCGTTTTTCCCAGCCCTCCGCAGGCAAAAAAAGCTTATATGTCTCCGTAGCTCAGTA
>CAYONL010000009.1:0-28844 GCA_964405305.1 uncultured Oscillospiraceae bacterium
GTCCTTGCTCTACCTGTAAACTATGTTATTACTCTATACATATCATCCGCCCGAACCCGCCCGCCAAAACGCGAAACAATCCCGCCAAACAAACCCCTCACGGCAAAACCGCCCTGTCCATTTTCCGCCGGCCATTTATACGCTTGCATTTTCCGCACGTCTGTGCTATATTCATCATAAACTAAAGCAATACTGATGCGGTGACCGGGAGAAGTAGCGGCGCTTTGCGGCGTCAGAGATGGGGGACGCTTTGCTGAAAGTCCTCCTCGCAGATGCGGCGCGGCGAAATGCACCCGGAAGCACGGGCGGGGAACGGCTGCGGCCAAGTATCCAAACGCGGTGGCCTCCGTTAAAGGGCAGGGTTTGCGGGCGAAAAGCTCGCCAGCGGATAAATTGCCGGGCAGCCGGGCCAAAGCGTTGTAAATTGCGCGGCCGGACCATCGCAGGGCATTTATTCCGGGCGCTGCGCCGTCCTTTGAGCCTGTGAGTGATAAACAGGAGTGGAACCGCGGCATGACCGCCTCCGTTGCAGGTTATTTTTCCTGCGGCGGATTTTTTCATTTAGGGGTGGTCAATTATGTTTGAAGGGCTTAAAAAGGATATCGCCGCCGTAAAGGAGCGGGACCCCGCCGCGCGAAACAGCGTGGAGGTGCTGCTGCTCTACTCCGGGCTGCACGCCATAATGTGGCACAGGCCGGCCTACTGGCTGTACTGTCACCGCCGGTATTTTCTGGCCCGGCTCATATCCCAGATGGCGCGCCACTGGACGGGTGTGGAGATACACCCCGGCGCGAAAATAGGGCGCGGCGTGCTCATCGACCACGGCATGGGCGTTGTCATAGGCGAGACGGCGGAGGTGGGCGACGGCTGCACCATATACCAGGGCGTCACTTTGGGCGGTACGGGCAAGGACAGCGGCAAGCGCCACCCCACCCTCGGCAAAAACGTCATGGTCGGCGCGGGGGCAAAGGTGCTGGGTCCGTTTACCGTGGCCGACGGGGCGAAGATCGCCGCCGGCGCCGTGGTTTTAGACGCGGTGCCCGCGGGCTGCACGGCCGTGGGCGTTCCGGCGCGGATAGTCCGGCGGGGCGGCCAGAAGCTGGAGCAGCTCGACCAGGTGCACATACCGGACCCGGTGTCGCAGGAGTTCTGCCGTATGCAGCTTGAGATAGAGCGGCTTCAGGGCGAGGCCGAAACGCTTAAAAAGACGCAGGAATGTGAAAGGGAGAATATATGATGAAGGTTTTTAACACCATGACAAGGCAGAAGGAGGAGCTGGTACCCCTCACCCCCGGCGTATTTAAGATCTACGCCTGCGGCCCCACCGTTTATAACTTCATACACATAGGCAACGCGCGCCCCATCTGCGTGTTCGACGTGCTGCGCCGCTATTTGGAATACAAGGGCAACAAAGTGATATTCGTCCAGAACTTCACCGATATAGACGACAAGCTCATCAACCGCGCCCGGGAGGAGAACACCACGGTGCCGGAGCTGGCCGAGCGCTACATCGCGGAATACAAAAAGGACGCGGAGGGCTTAGGCGTCCGTCCGGCCACGTTCCACCCCCGGGCCACGGAAAACATTGACACGATCATAGATATCGTCAAGGCGCTGGTGGACGGCGGTCACGCCTACCCGGTGGACGGCGACGTATATTTCCGCACCCGCAGCTTCCCGGATTACGGCAGGCTCTCCCATCAGTCCGTGGACGACCTGGAGTCCGGCAGCCGGGTGGATGTGGATTCCCGCAAGGAGGACCCGCTGGATTTCGCCCTGTGGAAGGGCGCGAAGCCCGGCGAGCCGAGCTGGGGATCCCCCTGGGGACAGGGACGCCCCGGCTGGCACATAGAGTGCACCGCCATGATAACAAAGCTGCTGGGCGAGCCGATAGACATACACTGCGGCGGCTGCGATCTGGTGTTCCCCCACCATGAAAACGAGATAGCCCAGGGCGAGTGCGCCACCGGCAAGGAGTACGTCCGCTACTGGATGCACAACGGCTTTATCAACGTGGACAACGTAAAGATGAGCAAGAGCCTCGGCAACTTCTTCACCGTCCGCGACGTGGCGGAAAAATACGGCTACGAGCCCATAAAGATGATGATGGTGCAGGCCCACTACCGTATGCCGCTGAATTACACGCTTTCGGTGATAGAGAGCTGCAAGGCGTCTTTGGAGCGGCTCTACACCTGCCGCGACAATCTGGCTTTCGCCATAAAGAACGCCGCCGCCGAAAAGACGGAGGGCGAGGAGGAGTTTTCCGAGACCTTGAAGGCCCGCCGGGCCGCCTTTGAGGCCGCGCTGGACGACGACCTCAACACCGCCGACGGTGTGGCGGCGCTGTTCGACGCGGTGCGGGACATAAACACCTTCATCGCCGCCCCCCGCTCCAAAGAGATTTTGGAGGAGGCCGCGAAGCTGTTTGACGACCTGACCGGCGTGCTGGGCCTTTGCTACAACCGCAAGGACGAGGACGAGGATTAACGAGGCTGCGCCAAGCCGAGCAGCCGGGACGCGGGGCACCCCCGCCTCCCGGCTTTTTTCTGCCCGGCCGTCACACGCCGCGCCAAACCAGATACGCCCAGTTCAGCGCGGCAAGCGCAGCAAGGGCGAGGACGAGCTGGGCGCCCATGTAGAAGCACTGATAGCCGCCCGCGCCGCCGCCCGCAAGGAGAAAAACTGGGCCGAGGCCGACCGCATCCGCGACGAGCTCAAGGCCATAGGCGTTGTGCTTGAGGACACCCCCCAGGGTGTCAAGTGGAAACTCGAGTAATTAGTCACTAGTCACTAGTCACTAGTCGCTAGTCGCTAGTAGAGCGCGGGTACAGGCAAGCAACAGCCTTAAATGATAGACTTCCTCAAACTTTTGAAGCGGTCATCCGAAGGATAAATAAGGGCAGTCGGAATGCCCCCTTGAAGATTCGCACTAACTTTTGAAGTGGGTGTCCATCCGAAGGGGCTTGCGTCCCCGCGCCGCCTGTGGCGGAGAAAGCGGGGCATTGAGCAGGAAGAAATACAGAGCGATGTGAGCGAACAGCGAAACAGCGCGACAATATTTCTGACCGGAACTTAGGGGCGATCGGAAAGCCCCCTTAATAGAAATGCGCCGCAGGCTCCTATTAAAACACAATGCTCTCTTACTTCGGATATGTTTACTTTCTTCGCTGAAATCAAGCATACGTGGAAACTGATAAATTTGCTTTTTAAAAGGAGTCGCCTTCGGCGACATAATTAATAACAGGGGCTTTCCGATCGCCCCTGTAATACCCTTCGGATGCCCGCTTCATAGGATAGTGTAAGTTTTACAGGCGGCACGGGAACGATACCCCACTTAAACCCCTTCGGGCGAACGCCTCTATTTTACCGCTGTGGAATATTAAAATTTCCTCTAAATTATGAAGCGGGCCCGAAGGGGTTCGGGGGCAGCGGAATGCCCCCGAATAGAATCGTCGGCGCAGCCGACACAACTTAAAACGCAAACTTATAAACCTCAGCCAACAGCACGAAAAAGCCCGGAAGGTGTGGAAAGAGGGCGTGAGCACGGAACACGTGGAACATGGTTTTGGGCCTGTTTATGACGAGCACAGCCGCGTGCTCATGCTCGGCACCATTCCCTCGCCCGCCAGCCGCGAGCAGGGCTTTTACTACGGCCACCCGCGAAACCGCTTTTGGCCCGTTTTGGCGGCGATTTTTGGGGAGCCGGAGCCGCGCTCTCCCGAGGAGCGCCGGAGCTTCGCCCTCCGCCACAATATCGCTCTTTGGGACGTGCTCGCCGCCTGCGACATAGACGGCGCGGCCGACGGCTCGATAAAGCGCCCCCGCGCGAACCGCATCGGCGACGTGCTCACCGCCTCGCCCATAGCAGCGGTCTTCACCACCGGCGCGAAGGCCGCGGAGCTTTACCGCCGGCTCTGCCTTCCCGAAACCGGGCGGGAGGCCTTGCCTCTGCCCTCCACCAGCCCCGCCAACGCCCGCATGAGCACCGAGCAGCTTGTCGAAAGCTACAGCGCCGTGCTCAAATATCTGTAGATTAAAACACCCTTCGCTTTTTCGCGGAGGGTGTTTTTTTCATATTTTTAAAAATCGCGGGCAGCTTATAAACAGTATTTTAAACCGCCCGCGGCCCGTTTGCCGCCGCGCCAGTTTTCCGTTTCTTTTCCGTTTTGTTTTGCTTAAATTCTCCACCCCGCGGCGTCGCCCGGCGCTGAATAAACAAAGCTCTCCGGGCGCAGAATAAGGGCAAACGAGTATCGGAAAAGGTGGTAAACAATATGAAAGAACATCGTTTCGGCGAAGGCAAATTCGCGCAGTTCATAGCCGGAAAGGGCTTTTACGTGGCGCTGGCGGTCTGTCTTGTCGGCGCGGCGGCGGCGGCCTGGCTGACAATAGACAAAACTTTGGAGTCGCTGACCGGACAGGGCGAGGTGCCCATCTCGGAGGTCTCCGAATCCGCCGCCCGGCCCGCCCCCGAAAGCGCCGCGGCCGCGGCCCCCGGCGAGACCGAAAGCGAAACCTTCTGGCCCTTCACGCAGAAGACGACCTACGCGCTG
Organism: uncultured Oscillospiraceae bacterium; assembly: GCA_964405305.1. Classification (GTDB taxonomy): domain Bacteria; phylum Bacillota; class Clostridia; order Oscillospirales; family Ruminococcaceae; genus UMGS1668. The sequence continues at coordinate 4,554 of CAYONL010000009.1, forward strand.
CCCGTTCAGGGCGACATCATACAGGATTACAGCGACGGCGAGCTGGTCAAAAACGAGACGCTGGGCGAGTGGCGCACCCACGACGGCATAGATATAAAATGCGAGGCGGGCGCGGATATCTGCGCCCCCGCCGACGGAAAAATAACCCGCGTGTGGAGCGACCCCATGTGGGGCGAGTGCGTTGAGATGGAGCACGCGGACGGCGTCACCAGCGTGTTCTGCGGGCTTGACAAAGAGCTGTCCGTAAAAGAGGGCGACGAGGTGAAGCTGGGCGGCGTCATAGGAAAGCTGGGCGAAACGAACTCCGCCGAGATAGGCGCGGACAGCCACCTGCACTTCGCCATGAAAAAGGACGGCAAATACGCCGACCCTCTTCAGGTCATGGGCATGGAATAGCCGCGCGACACGCAAAAAAACCGCGCCCGGTAAACTGCCGGGCTGCGGCTTTTTTTGCAAAATCAGCTTCGGGAGAGCTACGGCGTCTTGAGGCCCGCATCGTCATCGGTCTTGCTATACGACACCACATCCGTCAGATCGCACTCCAAAATATCGCAAAGAGTGTCTAACGTCTTTAACGTTATCGTCTTTCCGTGTTTCATTTTGTGCAAAATATTTGCGGAAAAGCCGTGCTTAAATATTAGCTGGTATTCCGTCATGCCCTTGTGCGTCAAAGTGCTATAAAACGGTTTGTATGTAATCAATTTTATCACCTAATGGTACATTAACACACATTGTTTACAATTTGAATGACCATATTTTGAGTATATTTATCATAATATATATCGAAACCGCCCGCCGCAACAATGTTTTTGTCAAATTGCATCGCTTTTATTCCTGTTTGGTAATAATTTCACATTGCCGTTTAAGCACCCATGTTTTTATTACGCCGGGTTTTCCCCGAACCAGCCGCGGATATCCTCCACCGCGCCGTCGGGTATGGCCCAACCGGTCACAAGCCGCGCCACCGTTTTCCCGTCCTCCGTCACGCCCTGGGGGTGATAGGGAAAGCTCTCCATCAGCTTTTCCGCCCTGTCCGGGGCCATGGCCAAAAAGAGCTGGTTCGTCTGCGGCGGCACGGTAAAGCCGTAACCGGCGGCCCTCGCGGCGGCGGCAATCTTTTCGGCGGCCTCGTTTTCATGGCGGGCCAGCCGGAACCAGGCGCAGTCCTCGCCGCCCTCAAACAGCGCGCCGAACTGCAGCCCCAGCGCGAAGCCCTTGGCCGCCAGCGCGCCCCTCTGTTTTACCATATAGCGGAAGCAGCAGCGTATATCCTTGTTCAGCATGACCAGCGCCTCGCCGAACAGCGCGCCGTTTTTCGTTCCGCCAATGTAAAAGGCGTCGGTCAGCGCGGCTATGTCGGACAGGGTGAGGTCGTTTTCCCGGCTGGCGAGGGCCGCGCCCAGCCTTGCGCCGTCAAGGTAAAGGTAAAGCTCGTGCTCAAGGCAGTATTCGCTGATGGCGGCAAGCTCCGCCCGGGTGTAAACGGTGCCCAGCTCTGTGGAGTCGGAGAGGTAGACCAGTCGCGGCTTCACCATGTGCTCGTCCGGGTGGGCGGCGACAACGCTGTCAATAAGCTCGGGCGTCAGCTTTCCCTCCGGCGCGGGGACGGTGCAGACCTTGTGGCCGGTGGCCTCTATGGCGCCCGTCTCGTGCACGTTGATATGCCCGGTAGAGGCGGCTATGGCGGCCTCGTATGGGCGCAGCAGCGCCGCTATGGCCAGCAGGTTCGTCTGGGTCCCGCCCTCAAGGAACATGACCTCGCCCTCCGACACGCCGCAAAGGGAAAGTATCTTTTCGGCCGCGGCCTTACAGTATTTGTCCTCGCCATAGGTTATATTCTGTTCGCCCGCGGCCTCGGAAAGCGCCCGCATGACCTCCGGCGCGCCGCCCTCGCTGTAATCGTCCCTTAAACTGTACATAAGTGTTGTCCCCCGATATTCGTTAATTGTTTGGTAAACGACGCCGGCCCGCCATGGGCCTCGCGCCCGTTTGCAGAACTTTATTTTATGATTATATCACAAAAGCGGCCGGATTTACCCGGCAAAAAATAAAATAATGAATATATTATCGGCCAAATAATTGTCGCATTGCACAAATTCCATAAAACCCTATTGATTTTTCTTCGCGAATGCATAATAATAGCATCATTATAAATAAATAGCCGGTCGAAATCCACAGGAGAAGGGCCGCGCGAACCGCTAAAGCTGTCGGTTTGCGCCGTGGCCCGCCGAAGGAGCAACACTCTCAGGTGCCAATTGCGGTGGCGGGGACTGTGGACGGACGGCGCTCTGGAGAAGCTCGCGCAGATGCGAGTGCCGAAGGTGCAAGGCGGAAACGCCAAATCTCTCAGGCAAAAGGACAGAGACTTTTTTTCTTTACGCGGGGCGCATTTTTTGCGTTTCGCGCTCGTCCTGTTTTTTTGTTTGGAGCTGTGCCTTTCGGCGCGGCTTTTTTTGTTGCGGGCCTCCGGGGATATTTTGAGGAGGGCTTACATATGTGGGAATCCGCCATTGAGTGGGTAACTATGGTAAACGACAAGCTGAACGGGCTTGTCTGGGGCATACCGGGGCTGGTGCTGCTGGTGGGAACGGGCATATACTTCACCGTCCGCACAAAGTTTTTCCAGGTGGCGCACTTCGGCCACTGGAACAAAAACACCATCCTCGCCATATTCCAAAAGAAGGACGTGCGCAAGAGCAGCGACGCCTCCTCCATCTCGCAGTTCGCGGCGCTGGCCACGGCGCTTTCCGCCACCATCGGCACGGGCAACATAGCGGGCGTGGCCACGGCCTTGGCTCTGGGCGGTCCGGGCGCCGTGTTCTGGATGTGGGTGTCCGCCTTCTTCGGCATGATGACGAACTACGCCGAAAACGTGCTGGGCATATTTTACCGGCGCAAAAACGAGGCCGGCGAGTGGAGCGGCGGCGCCATGTACTACATACGGGACGGCTTTAAGGGCAAAAAGCTGCTGGACAAGGTGGGCAAACCGCTGGCGTGTCTGTTCTGCTGCTTTGCGGTGCTCGCCTCCTTCGGCATAGGCAACATGAGCCAGATGAACTCCATCTCCACCACCATGGAGGCGAACTTCGGCGTGCCCCTGCTGGTCACGGGCTTTGTGCTGGCGGGCGTGGCGGCGCTGGTCATCGTCGGCGGCATACAGCGCATTGCCAAGGTCACAGAAAAGCTGGTGCCCTTTATGGCGGTGTTTTACATTGTGGGCGCGCTGGTCATATTTTTCACAAACATAAATCAGGTGGGCTATATTTTCAGCAGCATCTTCTCCGACGCCTGGAGCTTTGCGGCCGTGGGCGGCGGCGTGGGCGGCTACGTAATAAAGCGGGCCATCACCTGGGGCTTTAAGCGCGGCGTATTCTCCAACGAGGCGGGCCTCGGCTCCTCCGTCATGGTACACTCCGCCTCCAACGTGAAGGAGCCGGTCATACAGGGCATGTGGGGCATATTCGAGGTGTTTTTCGACACCATCGTCGTCTGCACCATGACGGCGTTCATCCTGCTTTCCAGCACGACAAACGCCGTCACTGTGGAGCAGGCGCTTTCCAGCGTGGGTGTGGGCACTCAGTATTTTGAGATCGCGGACAAGGCCAACTACTCCGGCGACATACCGCTGATAGATGAGCAGTACAACGAGGTGCTGACGCCCACCGGTAAAGAGGGCGCCGGCAGCGACATCACCATCACCACCGTGGACGGGCGCGCCTTCACTTACGCGCTAAAGCCCGCCGCGGAGATAGGCGAAAAGGGCTACATCTATACAAATGTCATGGCCGTCACGGGCGTGGACGCGGACAAGGACGGCCTTGTGGACAGCGTCACGCTCTCCCAGGTCAACGGCGCTCCCCTTGTCACCTACGCCTTCAGCCAGCGCTTTGGCGACCTGGGCGCGAAGTTTGTGACCATCGCGGTGCTGCTGTTCGCGTTCTCCACCATACTGGGGTGGAGCTACTACGGCACAAAGACCTTTGAGTTCCTGTTTGGCACAAAGGCGACCGTTTACTACAAGGTCGTTTTCATCGCCATGATAGTCGTGGGCGCGACCATGAATTTACAGCTGGCGTGGGATCTGTCCGACACCTTCAACGGGCTTATGATGATACCGAACCTCATCGGCATACTGGTGCTCTCCGGCACGGTTGTCAAGATCACGAAAAACTATGTCGGAAGAAAGATCTCTCCAACGCCCTCCGGCGAGGAACCGATGATCTCCGCCTTCCCGGATATACAGAAGATGCAGGCCGCCGCCATACGCAAGGAGGAAAAAGCCGCCGCCCGGAAGAAGTAAGCGCCGCCAATGGCGTCAGGAGACAGAAAACGACAGCCTCCTCTAACTTTTGAAGTGGGCATCTATTAAACCACAAACTCAAGAAAAACCGCGCGGGCCGTCTTTCTTCGCTGAAAGATAAGTCTGCGCGGTGATTTTTATTTTATGTTTTAAGAGGTGTCGGCTACGCCGACAATTACAATCAGGGGCATTCCGTTCAGTCGGTCAGAAACATAGTCGCGCTGCTCGCTTGTAGCGCTTCGCATCGCTCGTTGTTTCTTCCTGCTCTCATTCCCGCTGTATCCGCCACAGGCGGCGCGGGAACGGTCGCCCCTGTAATACCCTTCGGATGCCCACTTCAAAATTTAGATGGAATTTAGCATTTCACAGCGTTAAAATAGAGACGTTTGTCCGAAGGGGTCTTAGGGGGCGATCGGAAAGGTCGGTCAGAAATATAGTCGTTCCGCTCGCGCCTAAAGGGGCTTCGCGTTACTCCTTATTTCTTCCTGCACAATGCCCCGCCTATGCGTCCACTGGACGCGGCAAGGCTTTGTGCCCCTAAATAGAAATCCGTCGGAGACACCTCATAAACCACAAACTTAAGAAAAACCGCGCGGGCCATCTTTCTTCGCGGAAAGATAAGTCTGCGCGGTAAATCTTACACTACATTATAAAGTGGGCGCATGTCCGAAGGGTCTTAGGGGCAATCGGAATGCCCCTAAATCTAATGCGCCGCAGGCTCCTATTAAAACACAACACTCGCTTATTCCAGATATGTTCACTTTCTTCGCTGAAATCAAGCATGCACGAAAATTGATAAGTTTGCGTTTTAAGAGGTGTCGGCTACGCCGACAAATTTTAAAACAGGGGCTTTCCGTTCAGTCGGTCAGAAACATAGTCGCGCTGCTCGCTTGTAGCGCTTCGCATCGCTCGTTGTTTCTTCCTGCTCTCATTCCCGCTGTATCCGCCACAGGCGGCGCGGGAACGAGAGCCCCTGAAACCCTTCGGATGCCCACTTCAGAAGTTAATGAAATCTATTGTCTAAGGCTGTTTCTTTCCTGTACCCTGCCCACCGGTCAGAAATATTGTCGCGCTGTTTCGCTGTTCGCTCACATCGCTCTGTATTTCTTCCTGCTCAATGCCCCGCTTTCTCCGCCACAGGCGGCGCGGAGCATTGAGCCTGACTCCTGCGCTGATCAGGTGCGGCGCAGTATGAAGCTGCCCTCGTCAGCGTCGAAAAGGCCCATATCCGTAAGCCTCAGGGACGGTATGACCGGCAGCGCCAGGAAGGACAGCGTCACGAACGGGTCGCAGCCCTTTGGCACGCCCATCCTGCGGGCGTGCTCAAGGATGTTTTTAAGCTCCCGGTAAACCTCTTTGGCGTTTTTCGGGCTGACCAGCCCGCAGATGGGCAGCGCCACCTCGCCTATGACCTTTCCGTCCGCCACCAGCACATAGCCGCCCTGGGTCCCGCGCAGCCGCTCTATGGCTATGAGTATGTCGCGGTCGTTGTCTCCGGCGGCGATGATGTTGTGGCTGTCGTGGGCCACGGTGGTCGCGACGGCCCCGCCCGTTATCCCGTAGCCCTTCAGCGCGGCCACGGCCACGTTTCCGGTGCCTCTGTGCCGCTCCACCACCACCAGCTTGGAGTACGTGCCGTTCGGGGTGAAAAACCCGTCCCTCCGCGGCAGCATGGCCCGCAGGTGGCGCGTTATTATCTGGTCGGGCACAAGGCCGATCACGTCCTCCGTCTCCTCTGCGGGCAGGGCTATGTCCTTCTCCTCAAGCTGTGGAAACTCCACCGTATGCATCAGTGGCGAATCCTCCACCACAAACCTGTCCTCGGCAAAAAGCTCCGGCGTCACCAGCCTGCCCCGCTTGTAAACGCTGTTCACCTCGACCTCCCGCAGGTCGTCCAGCACCACTATGTCCGCTATGTTCCCGGCGGCTATGGCTCCCCTGTCCTCCATACCGTAGGCGCGGGCGGCGTTCAGCGTGGCTATCTTTATGGCGGCGGCCGGCTCCATACCCAGCTCTATGGCGCGCTTGACGTTCCAGCGGATATGGCCCTCGCGGTTTATGTCGCCTATGTGCTTGTCGTCCGTACAGAACAGCAGGCTGTCCGTGGGCAGCCGCTCCTCCAGTATCCCTGTGATTATCGGGGTCAGGTTGCGGGCGGCGGAGCCCTCCCTTATCATCACTCGGAAGCCGGCGGTCAGCTTCGCCTTGGCCTCCTCAAAGCTGCTGCACTCGTGCTCCGTCCTGACGCCCATACAGCGGTAGACCTGCAGCCCCCGGCCCGAAAGACCGGGCGCGTGGCCGTCTATGACCTTTTCTTTCATAAGGTCTATCTTTTCAAGGATGGCGGGGTCGCCCTCCAAAAGGTCGGTAAAGCACATCACCTCGCCCAGCCCGCCCACCCGCGGGTCCTTCGCGAAGCGCTTCATGTCCTCGGCGGTGAAGTCGGAGCCGTTCGTCTCGAACCGGGTGGCCGGAACGGAGGAGGGCAGCATCCACAGTATGTCCATGGGCGTGTGCTCCCCGGCCTCCAGCAGAAAGTCCATGGCCGCGGCGCCCCGCACGTTCACCAGCTCGTGGGGGTCCGCGACTATTGTGGTGGTTCCCCAGGGCATGACGCACTCGGCCAGCTCTCCGGGCAGCAGCATGGTGGACTCGATGTGCATATGGGCGTCGATAAAGCCGGGACAGACAAATTTGTCCGTCAGGTCGCGCTCCTCCCGCCCCTCGTAGTGGTTTGAAACACCGGCTATGACGCCGTCATAAATGGCGATGTCGGCGCGGCGCACATGCTCCGTAAACACGTTGACGACCCACGCGTTTTTAAGCGCCAGGTCGGCGGGACGCTCCCCCTTTGCCACGGCGGCGGCGGCTCGCATCCAGCTCTGACTTCTCATGGCGTGACCTCCTTTCGGCGGCTAACAGATATTTTTACTAATATAACATAAGTATATCGTCAAATCAAGAAAAAAACGTGCATCCCCACAAATTTTACGCCCTTCCCGGGGCTGCTCCCGGTTTTGCCCGGCCGGCGGCGGCAAAAAGCCCGCCGGAGCCGAATTTTTTTTGCAAAGCCCTCTTGACTTTATCGCTTTTACGTGTTAAACTGACCACATTGTTCCGCTCGCTTTAGTGGTTTCACTCGGTAAAGCGAAGGGCTTGCGGCTGTTTACAGGCTTGCTGCTCCGGCTTTCTTCCACAGCTTTGCGGGGCCGCGAAAAACAAACCGCCGCGCCTGACCGCAGCTATTTATCCTTCGGATGGATGCCAACTTTATAAGCTAGTGCGAATCTTTCAAGGGGGCTTTCGTTCCTCTTGGCGTTAGCGTCCCACTGCCGCGCTATCGCTTGCATCGGGCCGACGCCTGCGCCAGCGGTTCCTCGCTGTATCGTCCACTGGACGCGCTCGTCGCCGCTGCCCTTAAACCCCTTCGGACGACGCCCATTTTATAAGATAGCGCAAATCCATCGTCTGAGACTGTCGCTTTCCTGTACTGCGTCTCCCGTCTCCTGACCTCTGACTCCTGACGTCACAGGCGGCGCTGGGAACGCGAGACCCTTCGGATGCACACTTTTTAGTTTACTGCGAATTATTCAGCGCATATTTAGGGGGTGTAAGGGATGATTGTATCCCGGCTTTATTATTTCTCCGCCAACGAAGCATAATAACGGGCGGAGACTCCATCCGAACGAAACGGAGAAATAACAAATGTTAGTAAAAATACTGCTTATAGTCGTTTTCTTTGCCCTGACCGCCGCGGTGGGCGTCCACTGCCGCCGTCACGCCGGAAATGTGGGGGATTTCGTGCTGGGCGGGCGCAGCGTCGGCCCCTGGGTCACGGCCTTCGCCTACGGCACCTCCTATTTTTCCTCCGTCGTCTTTGTGGGCTACGCGGGCCAGTTCGGCTGGAACTTCGGCGTGGCCGCCACCTGGATAGGCGTGGGCAACGCCCTGATCGGGAGCCTTTTGGCCTGGAGCGTTTTGGGCCGGCGCACCCGCGTCATGACAAAGCACTTTGAGGCCGCCACCATGCCCGATTTCTTCGCCAAGCGCTACCTCTCCCCGGCGATGAAAACAGTTTCGTCTATAATAATTTTCGTGTTTCTCGTGCCCTACTCCGCCTCCGTTTACAAGGGCCTCTCCGAGCTGTTCGCCATGGCCTTCGGCATCGACTTCATCTGGTGCGTGGTGGGAATAGCGGTGCTCACGGCGCTGTATGTGGTGCTCGGCGGCTACATGGCCGCGGCGATAAACGATTTTATACAGGGCATAATCATGATAGGCGGCATAGTGGCGGTGGTGCTTTCCGTGTTGGGCGGCCGCGGCGGCTTTACCTCCGCGCTACAGCAGCTCTCGCAGATCGAAAGTCCCATACAGCCCGGCCTTTCCGGCGCGCTCGTCTCCTTCTTTGGGCCGGACCCGCTGAACCTGCTGGCCGTGGTCATGCTCACAAGTCTCGGCACCTGGGGCCTGCCGCAGATGGTGCACAAGTTTTACACCATCCGCAACGAGAAGGCCATACACTCCGGCGCCATAATCTCCACAATTTTCGCGTTTATCATAGCGGGCGGCAGCTACTTTATGGGCGCCTTCGGCCGGCTTTATGTCTCCGCGGAAGGGACTCCCGCCTACGACAGCATCGTCCCCGCCATGCTCTCCCAAAACCTTTCCGACGCGCTCATCGGCGTTGTGCTGATACTGGTGCTCTCCGCCTCGATGAGCACGCTCTCCTCGCTGGTCATAACCTCCAGCTCCACCTTCGTGCTGGACTTTTTGGGGAGGTTTCGCAAAACCGCCGGCCGGGACGGCGGCGTAAAGGCGATAAAGGCGCTCTGCGCGGTCTTCGTGCTCATCTCCGCCGTGATCGCTCTGAACCCCAACAGCCTTATAACCAGCCTCATGTCCCTCTCCTGGGGCGCGCTCTCCGGGAGCTTCCTGGGGCCGTTCCTCTGGGGGCTCTACTGGAAAAAGGCCACTCCCGCGGCTGTCTGGGCCTCCTTTGCCACGGGCATAGGCATAAACGCGCTGAACCTTGTTTTCGGCTTCACCTCCGCCACCATAGCGGGCGCGGCCTCCATGCTGGTTTCCGTGGCCATCGTTCCGCTGGTGAGCATGCTCACGGCAAAGCTCCCGCAGCAGCACCTGGACGAATCGTTCTCCTGCTTTGACGAACGGGTCATCGCGCCCCACCGCTTTGTGCTGGAGGACGAGGAATAACGCGCGGCGCACTCATCAAAACAATAAATTAAGGCGGGCCTTCGGTAAAAGGAAGGCCCGCCTGTTTTTTGTATGTCCGCGAAAACCGCTCCGTGCTCAAGGCCGCCCCGCGCTATAAAAGCCTTATTCCACCCACCGGCCTTATGCGGGCGCGGAAGGTGCGAAAGCCCGCCTTACCCATGCCGCGCTCAAAGCCCGCCAGCTCCTCCAGCGGAACCCAGGCCTGCGCCGTACCGGCAAACCCTCCGCCGTGTACCCTGACGGCGCCGCATCCGCAAAGCAGCTCCCTTGCCGTGTCTATGGCCTTTTTTAAAAGCTGCTTTGGCTCCCTTGGCGAGACAACGTTTTGCAGGTTGTGCTCGCTGCTCTCTCCACTCTGGCGCACAAGCTCCAGAAAGGCCGGGAAATCGCCACGTTTAAGGGCCGCCGTCTCCTCCGCCGCACGCCGCGTCTCGTCAAAAAAGTGCAGCGCGCGTAAAACGGGCCGCTCGCCGTACTTTTCCCTCAGGATGGGCGCGGTGGCGTAAAACTCCAGCGGGTCGCACTGGGAAAGCAGCTCGTGCCCCATTTCGCAGGCTATGGCGCACATCTCCTGCGGTATCAGGGCGTAGTCGGCGGTCAGATCGGCGTGATCCGCGCCGGAATCTATCAGCACAAGGGCGTGGCCGCAGCCGGAAAAGTCGTAGTCCACCCGCTCCACCATCGGCTCGTCGGCCTTGGCGAAATCCAGCGCCGCCACGCCGCCCACCGAGGAGGCCAGTTGATCCATCAGCCCGCTGGGTTTGCCGAAAAAGGCGTTCTCCGCGCACTGACCGAAGAAGGCGAGCGTGCCGTCGTCCACCTCGCCGCCGCAGAAAAGGCCGTTCACCATGTTGGCTATGAGCACCTCAAACGCCGCGGAGGAGGAGAGGCCCGAGCCCGGCGCCACCCGCGAATCCGTCACCGCCGCGAAACCGCCCTCCGTAAGCCCCATGGCAGAAAACTGCGCGCACACGCCGCGTATAAGCGCCGCCGTGGTACCGCGCTCCTCGGCCCGTGGCTCCGTGTCGCCAAAGGTGAGCGCCGTCTCGCCAAAGCCCCGCGACAGCACCCGCACCTCGCCTCCCGGCAAAGGCGCCGCCACCCCCGCCATATCCAGATCCACCGCCGCGGCCAGCACCCGCCCGCCCTGGTGGTCCGTGTGGTTCCCGCCCAGCTCCGTCCGCCCCGGCGCGGAAAATATACCGGCGCCCGGCAGGTCGCCCCAGCGGGCCATAAACTCCCGGGCCAGCGTCGAAAGCCTGTCCGCCGCGCCCTCCGCGTCAGGATAGACAAGGGCGAGCGTCTCCCTCTGCGCTCCGTCCGCAAGCGCCGCCATAAGCTCCGAAACCAACATACAAAAGCCCCCTGATATGTACTTTGACACTCTACCGCTATATTACAATGTTTGCCCGCCGATGGCAATACCCGTCCGCCCTGTTTGAAAAACATCAGTATCCGGCAAAATGGCGGGGCTGCATCTTTACGGCGGGCGCGTTTTGGTGTAAAATATACATATAAACTGCTATGTAAGGCGAGGCGAGACATATGGCGCACTTTGAGCTTAAAAAGGGCCTGCTGCTTGGGGCGGCCACCTCCGCCACCCAGATAGAGGGCGGCGACAGAACCAACAGCTGGTACGACTGGGCCGAGGGCGGGCACATAAAGGACGGCTCCCATCCGGTCAGGGCCTGCGGACATTGGGAAAGCTGGCGGGAGGACACGGAGCTTATGGCGGACATGGGGCTGCGCGTCTACCGCTTTGGCGTGGAGTGGAGCCGGATAGAGCCGGAAAACGGCGTTTTTGACGAGGCCGTGATGGAGAGGTACAGGCAGGAGCTGCTGACCCTGCGCGAAAACGGCATAATTCCCATGATAACGCTCCACCACTTCACAAATCCCCGCTGGTTCGAGGCCCTGGGCGGATTTGAGAGCCGGGAGTGCGCCGGGCTGTTTTTGCGGTACGTGGAGAAGGTGGTCGGCGCGCTGGGCGACCTTTGCGCCGAGTACATAACGATAAACGAGCCGAACGTCTACGCCTTCGAGGGGTATGTCGCCGGCGACTGGCCTCCCGGAAAGAGCGACCCGGCCGCCCTCCGGCAGGTGCTGACGAACTTTGTCGTCTGCCACACGTCGGCGTACCGGCTGATACACCGGCTGCGCCGCGCCATGGGCTTTACCGACACCCGGGTGAGCTTTGCCAACCACCTGCGCGTTTTCGACCCGCGAAACAGGGAAAGCGCCTGTCACCGCTTTTTTGCCCGGGCGGCGGACACGGGCTTTCAGGGCGCGCTGACCGAGGCGATGATGACCGGCGACTGCCATTTTCCCGTGGGCGACGCCGGGGTTCCTCTTGGGCATTATTACGACTTTATCGCTATAAACTATTACAGCCGCAGCGTGCTTTACCGCCCCGCCAACGACACAAGAGAGAACTGCGCGAAAAACGACCTTTGGTGGGAGATATATCCTCACGGCATAGCAAGGCTCGCCGCCGCCATGTATAAGCGTTACCGCGCCCCCATATGGATAACCGAAAACGGTACCGCCGACAACGCCGACGCTTTCCGCAGCCGCTTTATCTTCGACCACCTGCGGGAGCTTTGCGCGCTGGATATTCCGGTGGAGCGGTATTATCACTGGAGCTTTACCGACAACTTTGAGTGGCTGGAGGGGGAATCCGCCCGCTTTGGCCTGGTGCGGACCGACTACGAAACCGGAGAGCGCGAAATAAAACAGAGCGGCTATTTTTACGCCGAGATAATCGAAAACGGCGGCGTCACCGAGGACATGTACGAGCGCTACGTCAAAGACGAGCGCTACCCCATTCGGTGAACACTTTACGGAGGTGACAACATGAACAAGTGGTGGCAGGACACGGTCGTCTATCAGATCTACCCCATGAGCTTCTGCGACGGGAACGGCGACGGCATGGGCGATATTCCCGGCATCATCTCAAAGCTGGACTACATAAAAAGTCTTGGCGTGGGGGCCATATGGCTTTCGCCCGTATACAAAAGCCCCATGGCGGACAACGGCTACGACGTGTCGGATTACCGGGAGATAAACCCGCTGTTCGGCACCATGGCGGACATGGAGGAGCTTATTGCCAAGGCGAATGAGCTAGGGCTAAAGATCATCATGGACATGATCGCCAACCACACCAGCAACGAGCACGAGTGGTTCAAAAAGGCGCTGGCGGGCGACCCAAAGTACCGCGATTACTACATCTGGCGGGAAAAGCCCAACAACTGGGGCAACTTTTTCGGCGTTCGCCCGTGGACAAGGCCGGAGGGGCAGCGCGAGTATTACCTCCATCTTTTTGCCGAGGGCCAGCCGGACCTGAACTATAAAAACCCCGACGTCGCCGCCGAGCTGGAGGACATAATGCGCTTTTGGCTGGACAAGGGTGTGGCGGGCTTTCGGTGCGACGTGGCCAACGTCATCTGGAAGGACGACCTTGAAAACGGCCGGGCGCGGCTGTTCCTGACCGGGCTTGAAAAGTACCTCTCCCGCCCCGGCTGCCACGAGCTACTGCGCCGTTTCAGGACCCGGGTCTGGCAGGACGCCTTTACCGTGGGCGAAACCGTGATGGCCACCCCGGAGATGGCGGCGGCGCTGGCCCCGGCGGACGGCAGCGAGCTTGACGAGGTGTTTTCCTTCGAGCATATGGAGACCGACAGCCGCCTTGTAAAATGGTTCAAGCGCAAGCGCTTTGAGCCGGAGCGGCTTTTCCGCGCTCTGGCAAAATGGCAGCAGGCCCCCGTCTGGAACGCCAACTACTTTGAAAACCACGACCAGCCCCGGAGCGTCTCCCGCTGGTGCCACGACGGGGCCTATAAGGAGCGGGCGGCCAAGGCCATGTGCCTGCTGCTGCTGTCCCTGCGCGGCACGCCGTATATCTATCAGGGCGAGGAGCTGGGCATGGAGAACTTCGACTTCACGGATATGGGACAGCTTCGGGATACGGAATCCTTCAGCGTGGCGGAGAGGCTTAAAAAGCTGGGCTTTACGAAGCGCGCCCGCTGGAGCCTTATACGCCGCACCAGCCGCGACAACGCCCGCACCCCCATGCAGTGGGACTCCGGCGAGTTCGCGGGCTTTTCCGCCGTGCAGCCGTGGATCGGCGTAAACTCCGACCGTGAGCGCGTCAACGTGCGGGACGAGGAGGCGGACGGCGGCTCCGTGCTCGCGTTTTACCGGCGCATGGTGGAGCTGAGGGCGGCGTCCCCCATCTTGCGGGAGGGCAGCTTTAAGCTCCAGCGCATAGACGGCCCGCTTTTCTACTTTGAGCGGGAGCTTGAGGGCGAAAAGGCCCGGGTGCTGGTCAATTTCAGCTCCGAGCGGGTGGAGTCCGGCGCCCATGGCGAGGTCGTCATCTCCAACTGCCGCCTGCGCGAGATATTCCACAGCAAGCTCGACCCCTGGGAGGCGCTGATACTAAGATAGTCGCTAGTCACTAGTCACTAGACACCAGTAGAACGGGTACAGGAATACGGCTGCCTTAGATAATAGTTTTTCGCTATCTTTTAAAAAGGGCGTTCGTCCGAAGGTGTTTAAAGCGTATTGGAACTCCTTTCTGAAATTCCCTCTAAATTATGAAGTGGGCGTCCGAAGGGTCTTAGGGGCAGCGGAATGCCCCTAAGACCCTTCGGACGAACGCCCACTTTAAAAGATAGCGGAAAGCCCCCTTGAAGATTTTCTCTAACTTTTGAAGTTGGCCCGAAGGGGTTCGGGGGCAGCGGAATGCCCCCGATTTAAATGCGCCGCAGGCACAAATTAAAAAGCCAACTTTAAAAACACCGCGCAGGCTTTCCGGTCGCCCCCTTAATAAAAACACCCCAAAGCCAAAATATAATTAAACTGGAGAACCCATGACCGAAAGAATTTTTGAGGACATTTTGATCTACTACGCCGTGGTCAACGCCGCCGCCTTCGTCATGTTCGGGCTGGACAAGGCAAAGGCCCGCGCCCACATGTGGAGGATCCGGGAGCGCACGCTGCTTTTCGCCGGCGCGATAGGCGGGGCGGGCGGCGCTTTGGCGGGCATGCTGGCGTTTCATCACAAGGTGAGACGGCCAAAATTTCTGTTTCTCGTGCCGCTGTTCCTCGCCATACATCTGGCGATCATCGGCTGCCTGTGGCTCGCTATAAAATAAAAAGGAGAACGCAAAGAATGGATTACAGCTACACCCCCCGGGGCGTCTGCTCCCGCAAGATCAGCTTTGAGCTGACAGAGGACGGAAAGGTGAAAAACATACGCTTTCTCGGCGGCTGCAACGGCAACCTGAAGGCCATCTCGAAAATATTGGAGGGGCAGGACGCCGACTTCATCATAACCACCCTGTTGGGCAACGAGTGCCAGGATAAGGGCACCTCCTGCGCCGACCAGCTTGCCCGCGCGGTCCTGGAGGCAAAGGAAAAGCAGCGGGCCGCCCAAAACTGATAAGCGAGGAAGCCTTTTTCGGAGGGCTTCTTTTTTTGCGGGTCTTTTTGTGCTTACTCTCTGCGGCTTCTTTTGTGTTTTTTACTGTTCTCCGGGGCTTTGGCGGCGCACACGGCAAAAGCCTTGTAAACCGCTGATTAATTGCCAAAATAAAATAGGAGCCTGCGGCGCATTTAACTAAGGGGGCTTTCCGATCGCCCCCTTAGACTCCTTCGGGCGCCCGCTTCATAAGTTAGTGAAAATCTATTATCTAAGGCAGTTGCTTCCCTGTACCGCGTTCTCCTGCATCCTGTCTCCTGACCCCTGACTCCTGACATCACAGTCGGCGAGCCCGGCAAAAGTTCCGCTGTCACACCGCGCTCCGGCGGCATATATTGATACTGGCCGACAAGTAAGCCGGCCAGACGTACAGTATACGGAGGTATTTAAATGCCCTGTGTAAATTGTCCCGGATATGAAATTTATGCCGACGAAAGCTGCCCCGCCACCGCTTATCATCACGCTACAGCCTGCGATGCTGTCGCCGTAACGCCCAAGGCCGGCGTGGGAACGCCTGCGGCAAGAAGGAGGCCGCGCTGATATGATGCGCCAGGATGAATGTTGTTGCCATACCGAGTTGATATATGTCCCTATGGAGGTGGAGGTCTGCGTAAAGCAGATCTGCCATGACGCGCCGCCCTGCCCGCCGCCCTGTCCCTGCCGTGACGAGCCCACCCCTCCCGGCCCGCCCATAGTCTGGCGCGAGGGCCATCCCTGCCGCTACACTCCTGAGCGGGAATGTCGCTAACTGAAATAAGGGTACGGGAGCTTTCCCGTGCCCTTTTTAATATATTCAGACAATGGCGTTCGGGCGCTTCCCCGCGCTATCCAAAAGACGCGCTCCCGGTTCCGTGCTCAACGCCGCGCCGTCAGTCCAGTTTAAACTCCCGCAGCGTCATATCCAGCGCCCGGCGTTCCAGCGCGTCGTCAAAGGGCGGCAGCTCGGCCCCGTAAAAGCGTCCCATGAACTCCCGCAGCATGTCGGGGTTCTTTACGAGCACCGGCCCCACGCACCAGGTGGCGAACAGGTTGTTGTAAAGACTACCCTCCGTGGCCGCCGTTTTCGCCTCGCCGTCGCCCGCGCCGTATTCCAGCTTGAAAAGCGGCGCGCCGCAGTTTCCGGTCAGGTGAGCCGTGCGGTTTATAAAGCCGTAGCAAAGCGGTTCGCCCGGCGTTTGGGCCCGCCCCACCAGGTCGCTTACAAACACGTTTCCGGTCTCTTTCGCGCCGTGCTCAAAAATCGCCGCGCCCGGCACAGTTTCGCCGGAAACAGTCTCAAAGCTCTCGCCCAGCAGCTCGCGGCCGTTTCCGGTCACCAGCACCGCCCGGCCGTCATTTACAGCCGCCCGCAGCTCGCCGGCCCAACCGGCCATGCAGGAGGCGGCGTACTCCACGTTGCGCGCCTTTCCGGGGCCGATATAAATCACGTCCGCGGCGGAAAGCTCCGGGCGTTCCTCGGCGGCGGGACACAGTATTTCGCAGTCGTGGCCAAGCTCGGTGAGGCGCTTTTTTATCATGGTCAGGTTGCCGCCGTCGCCGTAAAGGTCGCAGAGGTCGGAAAAAAGCCACAGCAAGGTAAATTTGTCTTTCATAAGATCACGCTTTCTAAAATGAATATTTGTATTGTTATGCGGAAAATTTACAACGTGTGTTTCAAGAGGTGTCTCCGACGGATTTAAATCGGGGGCAATCGGAATGGACGGTCAGAAACATAGTCGCGCTGCTCGCTTGTAGCGCTTCGCATCGCTCGTTGTTTCTTCCTGCTCTCGTTCCCGCTGTATCCGCCACAGGCGGCGCGGTAACGATAGCCCTAAATAAAAATCCGTCGGAGACACAACTTAAAAAGCAAACTTATCAATTTCCGTGCATGCTTGATTTCAGCGAAGAAAGTGAACATATCTGGAATAAGCGAGTATTGTGTTTTAATAGGAGCCTGCGGCGCATCTTATTAAGGGGGCTTTCCGATCGCCCCCTTAAACCCCTTCGGCCGCCAACTTCATAGGATAGTGTAAATTTTATAGACGATGCCGGAACGATTGCCCCTATTTATCCTTCGGACGGACACCCTATTCAAAAGTTAATGGAAGTCTATCGTCTGAGTCTGCTGTTCTCCTGTACCGCGTATCCTGTCTTCCGGTCAGAAATATTGTCGCGCTGTTTCGCTGTTCGCTCACATCGCTCTGTATTTCTTCCTGCTCACGCCCCCGCTTTCTCCGCCACAGGCGGCGCGGGAACGCGAGCCCTTCGGCCGAACGCCCTTTTTAAAAGATAGCGAAAAGCTGTTATCTATGGCAGTCGCTTTCCTGCACCGCGTTCTACTAGTGTCTAGTGACTAGCGACTAGCGACTATTTTATCAGCTTTCTTGTGTACGCCTCGCCGCAGGGGCGGGGCGACGGCGCCGACAGCCAGAAAAGATCCGTCGCGCGGCTCTCCAGCTTCGCAAAGCAGGCCGCCCGCTCCGAGGTCTTTTCCAACACCGCGAGGGACGCGGAAACCGGCAGCGCAGAGCTTTTCTTTGCCTCGCTCAAAACCGCCGCGCCCACCTCGTTCATGGCGAGCACGTGGCAGTAGGGCAGTCCGCCGCGAATCCTCTCCTCGTCAAAGCCCAAAAACGCGCCCATTATCACACGCCGCACCCGCGACATGGCGTAGCGCTTTGTCTTTACCGCGGCGCAAAGGCTCTCGTAATCCACCGCCCGCCGCGACGCCGCAAACACCCGGTGGTAAAGTCCCTCGCCCGCCGCGTCCGGCACACGGGCAAATTCCTCCTCGTCCATTGAGCGGAGTTTCGCCATTATGGCCGGGGAAAGCCGCCCGTCAAGACACGGAAGCCCGCCGCGCCCGGCCTCCTGCGTATAAAGCGCAAAGGCCGCCGCCGGCACATAGTCCCGCAGGCCGTATACCGTACCCAGCTCCCGCAGGTAGGACGCCGAGGCGAAGCCCTCGCCCGCCTTTTTCGCGCCGTGGGTCACGCCCTCCCGCTTTATGGTCAGCGGACGCATTTTGACCTCCAGCCGCCTTATCCATTTGCAGTACTCCGCGCCCAAAAGATCGTTCGCTCCTGAAAGCAGCGCCGCCGCGCCGGGAAACAGCCTTTCCGCCGCCGCCGCCCGGGCCGACGCATAGGCCGCGCCGCCCGCCAGCTCCTCTTTAAGCAGCGCGGAAAATTCCGGCGCGTCCAACACCTCGCCCAGCCGCCAGAGCGCCTCCGCGTTCCCGCTCTCGCTCCCAAAGGACAGCGTGCCGACGCAGCCCAGCGAGCTTAGCAGCGCCACGCCGCCGTAGGCAAACCTCTCCGCGCTCGCCATGGCGAAGGGAGCCGGTATCTCTAAAACCAGGTCGGCGCCGCAGGACAGAGCCGCCCGCGCCCGCACGCCCTTTTCGCAGAAGGCCGCCGCACCCCTCTGGGTAAAATCGCCGCCCAGCGCCACGACCACGGCCTCCGCTCCGGCGGCGCGCGTGGCCTCTATCTGGTAGGCGTGGCCCAGGTGGAAGGGGTCGTATTCCGCGATTATGCCCGAAACATTCATATAACTCATGCCTTTCCGGCGCAAAATCCATGCTTTTTTTGTACAAAAGGTCTTAACACTTGAATTTTCCGCCATAATGTAATAATATATACTTATTGCCCGGTAGTCAAGACGGGCCGTTTTCTGTTGGAATAATATTTGGAGGTAGGATATAATGAAAGTTCTGGTCATCAATGCCGGCAGTTCGTCGCTGAAGTATCAGCTAATCGACATGGACACCGAGGAAGTCATCGCCAAGGGCCTTTGCGAGCGCATAGGCGCGGGCGGCCACATCACCCACAAGACCTTCGACGGCCGCCGGGTGGAGTACGACGTGGATTTCCCGACCCATAAGGAAGCTTTCCAGGAGCTGGTGAAGCTGCTGACCTCCGGCGAGGGCAAGGTGCTGGAGGACGTCTCCGAGATCAAGGCCATCGGCCATCGTGTGCTCCACGGCAGCGAAAAGTACAAGACTTCCACCCTCATCGATGAAACTGTCATACACGACATCGGCGTGGAGTTTAAGGACCTCGGCCCTCTGCACAACCCGCCGCAGGCCATAGCCATGGCTGCCTGCCGCGAGGTTTTCGGCAAGGCTGTGCCCATGGTCGCCGTGTTCGACACCTCTTTCCATCAGACCATGCCGGAGAAGGCGTATATGTTCGCCGTCCCCTACGAGTATTATGAGAAGTACCACATCCGCCGCTACGGCTTCCACGGAACGAGCCACCGCTTTGTCTCCGGCCGCTACTTTGAGATAACCGGCAAGAAAAAAGAGGGCAGCCGCATGATCGTCTGCCATCTGGGCAACGGCAGCAGCCTCACCGCCATAGTGGACGGCAAGTGCGTGGACACCAGCATGGGGCTCACCCCGCTGGATGGCTTCATTATGGGCACCCGCTGCGGCGGGATAGACCCCTCCGTCGTCACCTATATTATGGACAAGGAGGGCCTCACCCCCACCGAAATGAGCAACCTTATGAATAAAAAATCCGGTTTCCTCGGCATCAGCGGGATAAGCAGCGACTGCCGCGACCTTGAGTCCGCCGCCGAAAAGGGCAACCACCGCGCCCAGCTTGCGATGGACATGCTCGTTTACCAGATAAAGAAGTTCATCGGCGGCTACGCCGCGGCCATGGGCGGAGTGGATGCCATAGTCTTTACCGGCGGCATAGGCGAAAACAGCGACTACGTGCGCCAGGGCGTCTGCGCGGGCATGGAGTGGATGGGCCTTTCCATTGGCGAGGAGCTGAACAGGGCCGCTTCCCGCAAGGAGGCGAAGTTCTCCACCGCCGACAGCCGTGTGGAGGCCTGGGTCATCCCCACCAACGAGGAAATAATGATAGCGAAGGACACTGTTGAGATGATCTCAAAGTGAGCCACCGCCATATTTGACGGCTTCCAAAGCGGGCGCCGAGGGCGCCGCGCCTCCAGAGGGCGCGCGGTGGTCCTTCGGCGCCCGCGCAGTATATATAAGTGAAAGGAGCGGCGGCCATGCAAACGGATAAAAAGGCTGTGACCGGCGAGCGGGAGCGCGCGCTTAAAGAATCCGAAAAGAGGGAGCGCCGAGGGCAGGCGCGCACCTTTTTGATCGCGCTGGCCGTGGTGCTGGCCGTCCTGCTTCTCACCGTGGCGGTGCAGTTTTTGTCCGCGCTGGTTTTCATGAGTCACTAGTCGCTAGACACTGGACACTAGTAGAACGGGTACAGGGAAACGGGTTTACAAACAATAGGGTTTCGCTATCTTTTGAAAAGGGCGGTCATCCGAAGGATAAATAAGGGCAATAGTTCCCACATCGGCTATAAAATTTACGCTATCCTATGAAGTGGGCATCCGAAGGGGCGCATTGTCCCGCCGCGTCCAGTGGACGCGGCGGCGGGATAATGAGCAGGAAGAAATACAGAGCGATGTGAGCGAACAGCGAAACAGCGCGACAATATTTCTGACCGGAACTTAGGGGCGATCGAACGTGGCGCTGTCCAAATCTCTGATTTGGTCTACAGCGCCGGTACAAGGCTCGCCCAAATCTATGATTTGGCTGCGAGCCACTGTAAAGCCCCTAAATAGAAATCCGTCGGAGACTCCAATTAAAACACAACGCTCTCTTATTCCGAATATGTTCACTTTCTTCGCTGAAATCAAGCATGCACGGAATTTGATAAGTTTGCTTTTAAAAGGAGTCGGCTACGCCGACAAATTTTAAAACAGGGGCATTCCGATTGCCCCTGTAATACCCTTCGGGCGCCCGCTTTATAGGATAGTGTAAGTTTCATAGACAGCGCCACGTTCGACTGCCCCTATTTATAATTTCGTCCGCGCAGCGGACACATCTTAAATCACTAACTTAAGAAATACCGCGCAGGTCATCCTTCTCCGCTGAAAGACAGCCTGCGCGGCGTTTTAATTTGATTATTTTTGATTGATGAATTGGCTTTTTAAGTGGTGCCTGCGGCGCATTTGAATCGGGGGCATTCCGCTGCCCCCGCACCCCTTCGGATGAACGCCCTTTTTATAGATTGCAAAAAACTCTTATTTAAGGCAGTCGTTCTTCTGTTCCGCGTTCTCCTGTCTACTGTCTCCTGATCCCTGACTCCTGTTTTGTCGTCTATTCCCTGCTCACCTTTATGAGCGTCCAGCAGAGGTTGGCGGAGACCTCCAGCGCCGTGCCGCAGTACTCGCAGACCTTGTCCCCCACCCGGGAGATGGGCGCGCCGCAGTTCGGGCAGGAAAAGGCGGCCTCCTGTCCCGTAACGTCGTCCGTGAACATGGCTATGTATTGCAGCTCCAGCCGCACCTGACGCCGGCGCAGCTCCTCATCCATAAACTCGGCGGAAACCTGGTACTCCAGCACCTTGTCCCGGGCGTCCTTTATGTAGCGGTGTATGGCCGCGTCATGCACGGCCACGCCGCCCGAAACAGGCAGGAGCCCTCGCGTCACGTCCGCCGCCGTCTGCTCCCGGCACTCCGGCGAAACGCCCTTTTCGTAAAGGCAGCGGCCCGCCGGAAAGCTCTTTAAGTAAGTTTCGGCGTCGCGCTTTACGCCCTGCAATATGAGCGCGAGGTTGTACTCCGGAAAATCCCGCAGCACATCCGGCAGCACCAGCCCCGTTACGGAGGAGAGGGAGCGCGGCTTCTCCTGCTTTTCCTCATCTATATGCTTTGTCAGCCGCAAAAGGCTGCTCAAATAAAACGCGCCGCTCTGGACCGCCTCGGTCAGCTTTACGACGCCCACCAAAAGCGCCGCGCCTATGAGCACGGGTATGACCCAGCCAAAATCTCCCAAGGCTCCTCCCCCTTCCGCAAAACCACGGTATATGTTAAACTATAATACAGCGGGCGGCCCCTGTCAAACCCCGGACAAAAAAATAAAAAGTCCCCCGTTATACCGGCCCTTCCCTCCGCAACCGGGAGGGCGCACAGACGGGGAACTCTTATGACGGAACTATAGCATAAAACAGGGGGGTTGTCAACGATTTATTGGGCGGAGGGCTCGGAAGCCGGCTTAAAAAGCAGGCTGATGCTCCAAATACCGCCCAGCGCAACCAGAGTATACACTATGCGGGAAAGTATGGAAGCGCCGCCGCCGAAGAGCCACGCCACCAGGTCAAACTGAAAGATGCCGACGAGGCCCCAGTTGAGTCCGCCAATTATCAGCAGAGCCAGCGCTATTTTGTCTATGATGCTCGTCATTTGAAAAATCATCTCCCTATCACATTTCGGAGTTATTATCGCCCAAAATGGGGACATATATACACCTGTGACATTCCAGCGTTTTCGGAGGAAAAATGAGCTTTAAAAAGTTTTTATCGGTATTTTTAATATTCGCGCTGGCGGGGGCCACCGCCGTTTCGGCGCAGGCGGCCGCGCTCTCTCCGCCCGACGTTGTATCAGAGTCCTACTGCGTGATGGATTCCCGGACGGGGCAGGTGCTCATACAGAAAAACATGGATAAGACCGAGTACCCCGCCTCGATAACAAAGATACTTTCCGCCGCGCTGGCGCTGGAGCGGTGCGACCCCGCCGACCGCTACACCTTCTCCAAAGCGGCCGCCACCTACGACCTGACCGGCACCCATCTGGCTTTTGTGGAGGGGGAGGAAGTCTCGGTGGAGGACCTGCTGTGCGGCATGATGCTCGCCTCGGCGAACGACGCGGCCCAGGGTCTGGCGGAGGCCGCCGCCGACTCCGTAGGCGCCTTTGTGGAGCTTATGAACGAAAAGGCGGCGGAGCTTGGGGCCGTCAACAGCCACTTTACAAACCCCTCCGGCTACCATGACACTGCGCTCGTCTCCACGGCCCACGACATGGCGCTGATAACGAAATGGGCCCTCACGGTGGAGGGCTTCCGCGACTACTTCGGCCGCTGGGACTACGTGATAGGCCCCACCAACATAAAGGACGAGAGCCGCAACCTCGGCACCTACCACAGCATGATAGTCGGGCCGGAAAATAACCCGGTCTTCGGCTACGAGGGGGCCACGGGCGGCAAGCTGGGCTGGACGCCGGAGGCCACCCACACCATCGTCACCGTGGCGAACCGGGACGGGGTGGAGCTTATCTGCGTCGCCATGAAAAGCAAGAACCAGTACGCGAAATACAAGGACAGCATCGCGCTGTTCGACTACTGCTTTGACAACTTTGCCTATGTCTCCGTGCCGCTGGCCGGCTTTGATAAGGCCATACCGGTTTTGGACGAAAACGGCGGGGACGCGGGAACGCTTGCCGTCAGCGCGCCCGAGGTAAAGGTGCTGCTTCCCAAGGGGAGCACGGCGGCGGCTGTGGCGGTGACCGGTTCCCTTCCGGAAAGCGTAGGCCCGGACGGGAGCCGCGAGTTTTCGGTGACGCTTTCCCTCGCCGCGCCAAGCTCGGCCCAGGAGAGCGAGCTTTTGACTGTCGCGCTGACGGCCGGCTACACGGAGGAGGGCGCGGCGGCCTCGGCCACAACGGATGCAACAGCGAAACGCGAAGACATGCCTCTTTGGGCCGTGGTGCTCATGTGGGCGCTGGCGGCGCTCATGCTGCTGGCCGCCGCGGTGCTCATCATCCGCGCCTACAACCTACGGCGCTACGCCAAAAGGCGCAGGATACGCCGCGGATAGCGCACCCTGTTTGGCTCGGCGAGTTCAGGCGGATTATATCCGCGCCCTGTTTTCGTTCGGCAAAACCCGGACGGTCGTTTCGCTCTGTGCAGTAAAAAACCTCCCAAAAAATGGGAGGTTTTTATTTTACCGCGTTCATTTCGGGCGGATGATATCCGCGCCGACATCGGCACGCAACACACCTAAGTAAGCGCTAAATAATTCGCAGTAAACTAAAAAGTGTGCATCCGAAGGGGCTCATTATCCCGCCGCGTCCAGTGGACGCATGGGCGGGACAACGAGCAGGAAGAAATACAGAGCGATGTGAGCGAACAGCGAA
Organism: uncultured Oscillospiraceae bacterium; assembly: GCA_964405305.1. Taxonomy (GTDB): domain Bacteria; phylum Bacillota; class Clostridia; order Oscillospirales; family Ruminococcaceae; genus UMGS1668. The sequence goes on from CAYONL010000009.1 coordinate 28,499, forward strand.
ACGGCGCGACAATATTTCTGACCGGAACTTAGGGGCTCGCGTTCCCGCGCCGCCAGTGGCGGATTCAGCGGGAATGAGAGCAGGAAGAAACAACGAGCGATGCAAAGCGCTACAAGCGAGCAGCGCGACTATGTTTCTGACCGACCAATCGGAATGCCCCTAAATCTAATCGCCGCAGGCTCCTATTTGATTTTGGCAATTAATCAGCGGTTGCCGAACGGTTGTTTGCGTTTGGCAGGCGAGTTCAGGCGGATTATATCCGCGCCGACATTTTTATTTTACCGCGTTCATTTCGGGCGGATGATATGTATAGAGTAATAACATAGTTTACAGGTAGAGCAAGGAC
>CAYONL010000010.1:0-2357 GCA_964405305.1 uncultured Oscillospiraceae bacterium
GTCTCCGGCGTATTTTGCATATTGCGCCCGACCTCCGCGGAGCAGGAGGACGAGGGCTACCAACTGGAGCTTCCGCCGGACGCGCTTGGGGCCGTCATGCTCGACGCACAGGACTGGTGCATAATAGGCAAACAGCTCCGTCCCGAGCTCAGCGCCGCCCTGCCCGACCTTTCAAGCCCCGATGAATATTTTGCCGACCTTGCCGACGGCGCGCTGCGCGACGAAGCCATACAAAACTATTTCTGCGGCTTTACAAGGGAGTACGCGCGCAGTCTCTGCTCGGGCGAGCGCCGCAGCCATTCCCTGAGCTATGTGCGCAGATTTTCCGACGGGAGCGAGCACTGGGTCAGGACCGACGTGCGCTTTCTGTCCGACCTGCCCAACGGCCACCCCTGTATGGTGCTGGTGCTGCTCGACATAGACACGCAAAAACAAAACGAGCAGAAGCTCTCCCACGCGGCGGAGTTCGACGAGCTGACCGGCCTTTTGAACCGCAGCGCCACCACAAAGCGCATATCCGAATTTCTTGAGGGGGAGGGGGCCGGCGGCCTCCACGCCCTTTTCATGATAGATGTGGACAACTTCAAGGCCGTCAACGACACCTTTGGCCATCAGGCCGGCGACCGCATGCTTGCCAACATCGCCGCCAAAATACGCCGCTGCTTCCGCGACACCGACATCATAGGGCGCGTAGGCGGCGACGAATTCTTTGTGCTGATGAAGTACCTGTCCGACGCCTACGCCGCCCGCACAAAGGCCGCCTCCCTGCTTGAGACGCTGCAATACGTATGCTCCACGGCCGACGCCTCGCTGGAGCTTTCGGGCAGCGTGGGCATAAGCCTTTATCCTGAAAACGGGACCGGGCTCGACAGCCTTTACAAGGCGGCAGACCAGGCGCTTTACAGAGCCAAGGAGCGGGGCAAAAATCAGCTCTCCATCGCCGGGGAGGAGGCCCCCGCCGTCCTTGAGTCCTCCATCCTGCGTGAAACGGCCGGTTCGGTCCATCTGCGCACGCTGCTGGAAAACATGGAGGGCGCGATATTTGTTTTCGAGGTGACGGACAGCGCCGTTCGCACGGTCTATTGCAGTCACCTCGACTTCCTGTTCCCCGGGCCGGGCGCGTCCGACCCCGGCTCCGGCGTCTGCCCGCTGTTGAGCTCGGTGCCGCCGCAGGATCTGGCCGCCCTGACCGAGGCGATAAAGGTTTCCGCGCTGGACAAAAGCTCTCTGGATTTTGAATACCGCGTGGCCTCGGCCGGCGGCTCCGTACTATGGTACCATATGCGCGGCTCACGCCTGCCCGAGGACGGCGACCACAAGCTCCGCCTGCTGGCCGTGACCCACGACATAACCGCCGCGAAGGAGAACGAGCGCCGCCTTGCCTTCGCCAAGCTGCGCTACCGCACGGCCATGGAGCTGAGCGGTTCCATGATAATCGAGGCGAACCTTATCCAGCGCACCACCTCCTATGCGGGCGCATTCGGCGGTTCTCTTGGGCTTTTGGGCCGCGTGTTTACCGATGCTCCGGATTCCGTACTCGCCGCCGGTGTCGTCCAGCCGGATTCCGAGGGCGAGTTCCGCCGCATGTTTGACGACATCTTCTCCGGGCGCGAAAGCTCGGAATATATCATCCTTTATGTGGCCCCGGACGGAGGCGCGCACTGGGCCTCCAACCGCTATACCCTGCTTTCGGACGAGAGCGGCAAACCCTATTACGCCATAGGCGTAGCTTCGCCCGTGGCCAACATCGAAACGCTTATGAAGCTCTATTCGTGGGAAAAACGCTTTTGCGCCGCCGTGGAGCCGCACCTCCTCTGCACCGCGCGCATAAACCTGAGCAAGGACCGGGTGCTCGCCGTCTCCTCAAGCCTGCACCCTGACGCGCACACGGCGGAGGGCGGCTGTTTCGCCGGTCTTTCCGAATTCATAGCGTCCCGCATAGGCTGTGGCGACGAGCGGGCCGCGTTTTCCGATTCCGTCTGCCGGGAGGGCCTGCTTGCAAAGTTCGGCTCTGGCCGCGACTAGGTATTTGAGTCGTTTCGCTGCTCCCCGCCCGGAGAGGAAAACCGCTGGGCGTCCGCCTCAATCCATCTTTACCACGACCCGGTCACCGGCGACATCTACTGCTCCCTTTACATAAAGGACATCGACTATATCAAGCGGTTGGAGCTGTCCCTTGCCGTCTCTCCGGCGACAGATCCGATCTATATGCTTTACAGCGCCGAAACCACCCGCGCCATGGTGGACGCCATGCTCACACACCTGCCGAAGGGCGCGCTCTGCTCCATGACCGTCTGGCAGTGGAAGGGCGTGGACCATATGCGCAGCGCGTACGGCGACATGCCCATCCGCAGCTT
>CAYONL010000010.1:2457-8408 GCA_964405305.1 uncultured Oscillospiraceae bacterium
GGAAGGGCGTGGACCATATGCGCAGCGCGTACGGCGACATGCCCATCCGCAGCTTCACCATGAACACGCCCCTGCTCACGCGGCTGCTCGTCTCCTCCCATTCCATAGTGGGGCGCATAGACCCGGAGCATGTGGCCATGATCTCAGCCGGGGCCGCGAGTCCCGCCGAGGCGCGCAAGGACTCCGCCCGCGCCCTCGACACCCTGCTTTCCATAACCCGCGCCACGTTTCTCGACGCCGACATGGCCATAGCCTCTGGCATAGATACCCTGCCGGCCACGGAGGCGAGCTGCGACAAGCTGTACGCCCGCTCCCTGCTCGCCTGCGCCGCCTCCCTTAAAACCGCCTCCTGCCCCATGATAACCTACGGCGACGAAAACTATGACTGGCCCGAGCCCGACGCGGAGCGCTCCTCCTCCGGCCACAGGCAGGAGCTCATGCTGGATGTAGAAAAGCAGCTTGCCCTTTACAGGGTCATGTCCCACGGCGGCGTCTTTTCCGTGCTGGCGGACGAGGGCTTCACCCTTCTCTACGGCAACGACCGCCTTTACTCCATAATAGGCTACACGAGGGAGAGCCTGCGCTCCCATCTTGGTGGAAAATGCTCCGGCTGCATCCACCCGGACGACCTGCCGGAGGTCAGAAACGCCATAGCCGGCGCGCTGTCAAAGGGTGAGGCCTGCGCCTCCTGGATCATGCGCGTGATCACCGGCGCCGGGAGAACGAAATATGTGCAGGCGAGCTGCGAGTTCAGCCCCCGGGCGGAGGGCGCGCCCATTGTAAACGGCGTCGTCATAGATGTGACGGAGCAGCAGGTGGCCGAGGACTGCCTTGCCGCCCAAAAAAGCGCCGCCGTAGAGCAGTACAAATACGCCATGGAACAGCGGGCCAGCATAGACAGCGAATCCGTTGTCTCCGTGCGGCTGAACCTTACGAAAAACTCCTGCGACCACGGGCATCACGCGGAAGGCGCGGCGGACGGCCTTATCCCGGCCTCCACGACCGACGGGTTTCTGGGCGGCCTCAGCGGGCTTGTCTCCGAAAAGGAGAAGACGGAGCGGTTCCGCCAGGTGTTTTCAAGGACGGGTCTGCTTTCCGGCTTTGAGCGGGGACGGCACACCGTAAGCGCCGAAACGCGTATGCGCATAGCAGCAGGGCCTGTCATCTGGGTGCGGTTAATTGCGCTGATGGCCCTGAACCCCGCCTCGGATGATGTGGAAGGGTTTCTCTTTATCCACAATATCGACAAAGAGAAAAGGGCCGATGAGCTTATAGACAAGCTGACGGAGCAGAGTTTTGACTTTGTGGCCCTGTTGGACGTGACGAGCGAGCGCTTTATCATCTGCCGCCACTGTGACTCCGCAAAGAGCTTTTTCCCTCCGAAAGAGGGACAGTCCTACAGAGTACGGGCGCAAAAAGCCGCCTGCGCCATGGCCGCCGGGGACGACGACCGGAAAAAGCTGCTTCATGAGCTGGATCTGGATCTGATGCTCTCCTGTCTGCGTGAAAGCGGGCGGTACGCCTTTGCCCACAGGGTGATGACTCCCTCTGGCGTCTTTCGCTATAAGGAGTGGAAGGCGCTTTGGCTGGACGAGAGCCACGACACGCTGATATTCACCCGGCGGGACGTCTCCGCGCTTTATGAGGCGGAGCTGGACAAGCTGACCGGCATGCTGGAGCGGCAGGCTTTTTACCGCCGCGTCCGTGAAAAGCTGGATGAGGACAGCTCGGCGGCGTATGTGCTGCTGCGCTGCGACATAGACAGGTTCAAGCTGTATAACGACGTGTTCGGAACCGACGCCGGCGACCGGCTTCTTTCCGCCATTGGCGCGCAAATATCCCGCACGACTCCGGTCGGCTGCCTTTCCGGCCATATTGACGCGGACCACTTCGCCGTACTGCTGGAGGACGACCCTGTTGACGTGCGAAACTGGGGCGATGCGCTGGAAAAATGGCTGTCGGAGTACCCATCCAGCTTCCGGCTTTGCTCCAGCATCGGCGTCTACCGTATAACGGAGCGGGAGCTGGACGTTCCGCTCATGTGCGACAGGGCGATGCTGGCCCTGAAAAGCGTAAAAAGCCGCTACAGCAACAAGCTCGCATTTTACCGCGAGGACATGCGCACTAAAATACTGGATGAGCAGGCCCTTTTAAACGATGTGGACGAGGCCTTCCGCTCCGACCAGTTCGTGCTGTATTTCCAGCCGCAGGTGGACTATGAGACAGGAAGCCTTGTTGGCGCGGAATCGCTGGTGCGCTGGAAACATCCGCAGCGCGGCCTCCTCCCGCCCGGAAGCTTTGTCCCTCTGTTTGAGAGAAACGGCCTTATATCCCGGCTGGACGAGTACGTCTGGGAAAAGACCTGCGCCCATATCCGCGACTGGCGAGAGAAAACGGGCAAGCTGCTGCCCATCTCGGTAAACATCTCCCGGCTGGACATATACGACTCAAACCTCCGCAAAAAGATAAGCGATCTCGCGGGCAAATACTCCCTGCCTCCCTCCGCGCTCAAGCTGGAGCTGACCGAAAGCGCCTACGCCGACAACCCGGAACAGCTCATCTCCGTCACCCGTTCGCTTCAGGCGGAGGGCTTTACCGTGGAGATGGACGATTTCGGCGCGGGCTACTCCTCCCTGAACATCCTGAAGGACGTGTCCGTGGACATTTTAAAGCTGGACATCCGCTTTTTGGCCCAGACGGAAAACGACTCCCGCGGCGGAAACATCCTCTGCTCCGTAATACGCATGGCCCACTGGCTGAAAATGCCGATAATTGCCGAGGGAGTTGAGACAAAGGCCAACGCCGACTACCTGAAAAGCCTGGGCTGCACGTATATGCAGGGGTTCTATTTCAGCCGTCCTCTGCCCGAGTCGGAGTTTTGCCGCATGCTGCTGAACGGCCGCACAGGGAGAACAGATAAATATTCCTCGACGGACGTCAGCGGCATGGGCGAGTTTTGGAACGCCTCCGCGCAGATGGCGCTGCTGTTCAACAGCTACGTGGGCGGAGCGGCCATTTTGGAATACGGAAACGGGAACGTTGAAATACTCCGCGCCAACGACAGGTTTTACCGCGAGCTTGAAACCACCCGAAGCGACTATATAAAGCTTCAAATGCACACGCTCGACCGGTTTGACAGCTATTATCGCGGGCTGTATGTTACGATGCTGGAAAAGGCCGCCGAAACAGGCGACGAGGCCGAGTGCGACCTTAAAAGCAAGCCCTACTGCGACGGAAAGCCCTTCTGGACTCACAACCGTGTGCGCCTGCTGGCCGACAACGGAAAGAACCGGCTGTACTACCTCTCGGTCGAAAACATAACCGCCGACAAAGAGCAAAACGAGCGGCTCCGCATCAGCGAGGAGGCGCTGCAGCTAACAGTTTTGCGCACCGGCTGCTCCACCATATGTTACGATCCGGCCCTGGACGCCATGTCTTTCATCTCCGGGGACGCACTCGGCGATATTCCAGAGCTGTTTTCCCGTGGCTGTCTCGACTTTCTGTGCGGGGAAAGAAGCCCTCTCCATCCAGAAAACAGGATCGTCCTGCGTGAAAGGGTGCAGCGCGTAATAAACGGCGCTCCGTGCTGCGGTTCGCTTAAATACCGGGCCGATATGGGCGACGGCTCCGGCTACCACCGGTTCAGGCTGGATTATTCCGGCACCGCCGGCGACGACGGGCACATCCTGCGCATCACCGGCGTAGTGACCCGGCTTGACGAACCCGGTGAGTGCTAGACCATATGATTTTCGCGCCCCGCTCAAATCAACAGACACGCAAATAAACCGCGCCCCCACCGCTATACAGCATGAATCGCTGAATAACGATGGGGGCGCGGCCTGTTTTTGCGCGGAAAAATCTATTCCCCGGCTCCGTGCGGCATACCGCCAAGGGCCTTCTTAAACTGAACACTGAACAGTATTGCCGTAAACAGCACCGCCAGAGTGTCCGCCACAGGCTCCGCAGTAAATACGGCCATGACCCTGTCGCCCGACAGCAGACTCGGCATGATGTAGATTAGCGGTATGAGCAGCACGAACTTTCTCACCACCGCGACGGTTATCGACGCCTTCGCGTTGCCGATGGATATGAACGTCATCTGGCAGGCTATCTGTATCCCGAAAATCAGCGAGACGGCAAAATATACGCGCAGTGCGGGCACGGCGTAGGCGATTAGCGCGGCGCTGTCCGTAAACAGTCCGGCAAACATCTGCGGCATCGTCTGCACCAACAGCCACAGCGCCGTGGAGTATATAAGGCTCGTTTTCAGCAGCAGCCTGAATATCTTTCTCACCCTGTCGGCGTTTCCGGCCCCGTAGTTATAGCTTGATATCGGCTGCGCACCCTGAGCCAGCCCTTGAAGCGGCAGCATGGCGAACTGCATAACACTGGTAAGTATGGTCATGGTACCCACGGCCATATCCCCGCCGTACTTGAGCAGCGACGAGTTGAAACACACCGATATTACGCTTTCGCTGGCCGTCATAATGAACGGAGCCAGGCCGAGCGCCAGACAGGGCAGCATAGTTTTGCCCTCCAGCCGCAGATTCTCGCGCTTTATTTTGAGCATGGTGGTGTTCCCGCAAAGGAACATTATCACCCAGACGCAGGAGACGCCCTGGGAAATAACAGTGGCCAGCGCCGCGCCCTCCACGCCCATATCAAGCGCGAATATGAATATCGGGTCAAGCACAATGTTGAGCACGGCGCCTATGAGCACGGTCTTCATGCCCACTTTAGCAAAGCCCTGGGCCGTTATAAAGGCGTTGAGCCCCAATGTGAGCTGTACGAATATGGTGCCCATGGCGTATATGCTCATGTAGCCCGTGGAGTAGCCTATAGTGTTCTCGCTGGCGCCAAAGGCAAGCAGCAGCTCCCTGTTCCACATGAGCAGCACCACCGTGAGCACCGCGCCTATAATCGTTTGGAACAGCAGACAGCCGCCCAGCGTCTTTTTCGCCTTGTCCTTTTCGTCCCGTCCCATAAAAATTGAGGCTCGCGGAGCGCCGCCCGACGCCGTAAACGACGAAAACGCGGTCACTATCATTATTACAGGCAGGCATACGCCCACGCCCGTCAGCGCCAGCGGCCCAACCTCCGCCATGTGACCTATATATATCCTGTCAACAATGTTGTAGAGCATATTTATAAGCTGCGCCGCCACCGTCGGTACGGCCAGCCGCAAAAGCAGCTTTCCTACGGGCTCCCTGCCCAGAAATTCGCTTTTATCTTCCAAAAACCTCATCTCCTATTTTGTAACTTTCGCGGCGTTTTGCGCTATGCGCTCGTTCATGGCCGCGTAGGCCGCCCTGTCCTGCGCCGTGAACCCGTCAAACAGCAGTACAAAAAGGCTCTCCCGGCTGGCGCCCAGCGCGGCTGTCGGCTCCTGGGCCGATTCTGTGGGCGTCAAATGGATTTTTCTCCTGTCGCCGCTGTCCTGTTCCCGACTTAGCATGCCCTTTTCGATCAGCGATTCCACCGCCTGCGACACATTTGCCTTGGGCAGCATTCGCAGCTCGACTATATCGCTGGCCGTGTCCCTCCCGGGGTTGTTGGCAAGAAAAGCCAGCACGTCCATTTCTGTGGCGGTAAGACCGTACTTTTCTCCGGCGCTTCGGGCGCACCGCTCAAACAGCCGCGTTATCCGCCTTATCTTTTGCAGTATGTCGGTGTAGTTCTCCATGATGTCCTCCCAGTTGGTTTCGTTATGAACAGTTCAGTATTGAACTATTATACTCCCTTGGGCGCATCTGTCAACATAAAAAATTGCCGCGCATTTTGCCATGCGCGGCATAAAATATCAGATAACAAGCGTCCTGCCCGGCTTTTTTACCGCGACGCAAAAGGCGGTTCGTATTCCAAAACGGGCTCGCGCCCTACAGCAGAAGCAGCGCCGCCAGCCTGAGCGCGAGACAGATTGTGAGAGCCAGCGCACAGGCGCAGGACATCAG
>CAYONL010000010.1:8508-11086 GCA_964405305.1 uncultured Oscillospiraceae bacterium
CGGGCGTTTTTATAGCCCACCATGCTGTCCATGGTGTTTATGGCCTTATAAAGCATGGCGAGGGGCGCGCCGCCCGCGGCCATAAAAATCAGCGGGGCTATGACGCCGTCGCTGGAGTTTTCGGCCACCGTCTCTACCGCGGCGCGGGTGACCTCGTCGGCGGTAAGCTCCGCCGTATCGCGCCCCACCACGCGGCCCACCATCTTGCGGCTTTTCTCAAGGTCGCCCTCCGACTGCGCACCATAGACAAGCGCGCCCGCGTCGGCCAGCGACTTTTGAGCCAGACACTGCCAACCGAGAAACACCTCCGCCGCGAACCGCACCCACGGATCTAAAAGCCCGCAGAGGTAAAGCGCGCCCCAGCCGGCGCCAAAGGCCAGCGACGGCGTTATCACCGCCAAAAAAGCGCCCGCCCACAGCTCGCCGCGCTCCGTCTTTGGAAAAATGGCCCGCAGCAGCTTTTCCAGCGCGCCGATGAGCTTTCCCAGCCCGATTATAATATGAGGCATGCCCGCCGGGTCGCCGAACACCACATCCAGCGCGTAAGCCGCCGCCGTTGCCGCCAATATCTCCAACGCCCTCACTCCCCCAAAAAAGTTCCGCTGTTTCAACGTGAACAGTATACCATTTTTGTCCCCGCCCTTTGCTTCCGTTTTTGCTCTTTTGCTCCCGGCCCATACAGCTTCGCACGCTTAATTAACAGAAAAGCCCTTGTCTTTTTACAGGTTAATTATTATAATGAATTTTAGAGAGCAAATTTATTAAATGGGAGGAAATAAAATGGGAATCATTAAAGCAGCAATGGCGGCCATAGGCGGAGGCCTTGCCGACCAGTGGCTTGAAGTAATCGAAGCCGACGACATGAGCGACACCACGGTATGCACCCGCGGCGTCACGGTGCGCAAAGACGATTCGCGCAACCAGAACCGCAAGGGTACGGCCGACACTGTCTCCAACGGCTCCCGTATCCACGTCTACCCCAACCAGTTCATGATGCTGGTGGACGGCGGCAAGGTCATAGACTACACGGCCGAGGAGGGCTACTACACCGTTGACAACTCCTCCATGCCCTCGCTGTTCAACGGCGACTTCGGCGAAGCGCTGAAGGAAACCTTCAACCGCGTGCGCTTTGCCGGCGTGACGCCCACCTCTCAAAAGGTGTTTTTCATCAACCTTCAGGAGATCAAGGGCATCAAGTTCGGAACGCGCAACCCCGTGCAGTATTGGGACAATTTCTACAACAGCGAGCTGTTCCTCCGCGCCCACGGTACATATTCCATAAAGATCTCCGATCCGCTCCTGTTCTTTGCCGAGGCCGTGCCGCGCAACCAGGCGAAGGTGGACATAAACGACATAAACGAGCAGTATCTCTCCGAGTTCCTGGAGGCCCTCCAGACCGCCATGAACCAGATGAGCGCCGACGGCATCCGCATCAGCCACATCACCAGCAAGAGCCGTGAGCTGTCCAAGTACATGTCCACAACGCTGGACGACGACTGGAAGCGTATGCGCGGCTTTGAGGTGCAGGCGGTGGGCATCGCCTCCGTCGCCTACGACGAGGAGAGCCAGAAGCTCATCAACATGCGCAACCAGGGCGCCATGCTCGGCGACCCGACCGTGCGCGAGGGTTACGTTCAGGGCGCCATGGCCCGCGGCATAGAGGCGGCCGGCAGCAACGCCGGCGGCGCGGCCAACGCTTTTATGGGCGTCGGTTTCGGCATGAACGCCGGCGGAAACATGGCGGGCGCTTTCAGCCAGAGCAACGCGGCCCAGATGCAGCAGCAGGCTCAACAGCCGGTTCAGGCACCCGCTCCCGCCGCGCCGGGCTGGGTCTGCTCCTGCGGCCAGCAAAACGCGGCCGACGCCAACTTCTGCGCCAAATGCGGAGGCAAAAAGCCCGCACCCCAACCGGCGGCCGGCACATGGAAATGCCCGCAGTGCGGAACGGATAACACCGGCATGTTCTGCAGCCAGTGCGGGACGAAAAAGCCGGCGGACGACGGCCAGTGGGCCTGCCCCCAGTGCGGGACGATGAACACCGGCAAGTTCTGCAGCCAGTGCGGAACGAAGAAGCCGGAAGGCGCGCCCGCTCCCCTTGTCTGCGGCAACTGCGGATACCAGGTGCCGGAGGGCGAGCACCCGAAGTTCTGCCCCAAGTGCGGAACCAAGTTCGAATAAGCTCTGCGCGGGAAATAATACAGACGGCGCCGGAGGCTTTCACGACGAAAGCCCCCGGCGCCGCGTTTTATTGCTCTGTGCTTTTGGGGCGCGCTCCACCTGTTTACGCCGCAGGGCTGTCCCGCCGCGCCAAAGCCGCCCGAAATTCGCGGCGTAGTCAATTTATTGAGTATTTGCCGCACGACCCTGACAACCGTCCTCGCCCTTTCGCGAAACCGCCCGCCGAAGCGCGCCCACCTTTTTCGCCGCAGGGCTGTCACGCCGCGCCAAAGCTGCTCGGAATTTGCAGTGTAGTCAATTTGTTGAGTACCCGCCGCAAAGCTGTCCCGCCGCGCCAAAACCGCCCGGAATTTGCGGAGTAGTCAACCTGTTGAGTACCCGCCGCACGGAAGTCCCGCCG
>CAYONL010000010.1:11186-28301 GCA_964405305.1 uncultured Oscillospiraceae bacterium
CCCTGTTTGCGCCGCAAAGCTGTCCCGCCGCGACAAAACGGCTCGGAATTTGCGGAGTAGTCAATTTATTGAGCACCCGCCGCACGAAAGGCCCCCCGCGCAGCCCTGACAAACCGGCCCGCGCACACACGCCCTTTCGCAAAACTGCCCGCCGAAGCGCGTCCCCTGTTTGCGCCGCAAAGCTGTCCCGCCGCGACAAAACGGTTCGGAATTTGCGGAGTAGTCAACCTGTTGAGTACCCGCCGCACGGAAGTCCCGCCGCGCAGCCTGACAAACCAGCCCGCGCACACACGCCCTTTCGCAAAACCGCCCGGTAAAGCGCGTCCCCTGTTTGCGCCGCAAAGCTGTCCCGCCGCGACAAAACGGCTCGGAATTTGCGGGAGCGCCGTTTGTTACTCGCCCGCCGCGAAAGGCCACTAAATGTATATAGTATTCATTCTTTCTATGCCCGCCGTAAAATATCCTGTTGGGACGCTCCAAAGTCCCATCGCCGCTTTTCCGACAGCTTCGTCCGGCGGCTGTACGGCGTCCCTCCCGCAAGCTTCCAAAGCGAAACCCTCCTTCGGCAACCCGCGCCGCTTTGGCTAAAACACAAAAAAACAACGCCCGTTTTCTTTTTCACAAAAGAAAGCGGGCGCCGCGCCTTATAAATTATTCCTCGTCGTCCGGCGCATCCCAGTTGTGCCAGACGTTCTGAACGTCGTCGTTTTCCTCCAGCATATCCAGAAGCTTGGTCATCTTTACGACCTGATCCGGATCGTCTATGGCGGTCATGGTCTGGGGAAGATACTCCACCTCGGCCGAGGTAAAGCTGTAGCCCATACCCTCCAAAGCGTCACGAACAGCGCTTATCCCGGTGGGAGCCGTGTATATCTCCGCCACGCCGTCCTCATACTTGAAGTCGTCGCCGCCGGCCTCCATCACGTCCTCCATCAGCTTGTCCTCGTCCAGAGTTTCATCCTCTATCACGATGACGCCCTTTTGGTCGAACAGGAAGGAGACGCAGCCGTTCTGCCCAAGGTTGCCGCCGAACTTGTCGAAGTAGTGCCGGATGTCGCCGGCTGTGCGGTTGCGGTTGTCGGTCAGCGCCTCTATGATAACGGCTATGCCGCAGGGACCGTAACCCTCGTAAAAGATCGTCTCAAAGGTGTCCTTGTCGCCCTCGCCCGCGGCCTTTTTGATGCAGCGATCGATGTTGTCGTTGGGCACGTTGTTTGCCTTCGCCTTGGAAATAAGGTCGCGGAGCTTGCTGTTGCTGTTGGGATCGGCGCCACCGGCCCGTACCGCCACCTGTATCTCGCGGCCTATCTTGGTGAATACAGCGCCGCGGGCAGCATCGACGCCCTCTTTTTTACGCTTTATAGTGCTCCATTTGGAATGTCCGGACATATGCTTCGCCCCTCACAAAAATATTACATTTTTATATTTTACCATACACCCGCCGGTTTGGCAAGACTAATCGTGCTTTACATCACGAGCTGCAGCACCATTCCCGCAATCATCGCCACCAGCAGGAGCACCGCCAGTATCATAAAGCACTCTTTCCTGTCCCTGTCTGTGCGGAAAAGCACCACAAGGCCGAGCCCAGCGCCCGCCGAAAGACCCGCCACGGCCGAACCGAAGCTGATGGAGCCCTCGGCATAAAGCTGCGCAATGATTACGGAGGCCGCGCAGTTAGGTATTACGCCCACCAGCGCCGCCAAAACGGGCTGCAAAAGGCTGCCCTGCATAAGGAAACCGGCAAGCGCGTCCTCGCCGATAAAATCTATGGTGAAGTTGAGCGCCAGCATGATGACCAGCAGGAACACGAACACCTCGCCCGTATGCCTGAACGCGCTCATGAAAAGGCCGCCCTTGCCCTCGGTATGACAGTGGGCGTGCTCCTCCGCAACCTCCTCCATGTCCTCCTTAGGCGCGCGCAGCACCCCGGTCAGATCGAGCAGAAGGCCCGCAACTATGGCAATCATCACCTTGGCGGCCAAAAGCGGCAGAATCTTTCCCACCGTCTCGGGGTTGGCCAAAAGCACAGGCACGGCCTCATCGCTTGTGGAGATGAACACCGCCAGCAGCGTGCCCGCCGTTATCAGCCGGTTGGAATAAAGGTTTGCCGCCGCCACGGAAAAACCGCACTGCGGCACACAGCCCAGCGCCGCGCCCGCCACCGCGCCCGCTTTTCCAAAACGAGTGAGCACGCCGACGAATTTTTTGGCCGCCCGGTGCTCAATATATTCTATGAGCAGATAAGCGCCGAACAGAAACGGCAGCATTTTTACAGAGTCAATCAAAGTATCCAGTATGACATCGATCATTTATCAATTACCGCGCCTTTTTACAAATTTTACAAAGTATCATTATGGCGCAAAAGCCTCCGGATGTCAAGGAAAACGCATAATTTAATGCGTGGAGAGCTGTTTTCGGCTATTTTTCAACAGGTTTTGCATAATTACATTTTTTAGTTGCAATTTTATTAAGAAAGTACTATAATACATCTCATGTCGATGCGCTTTGCCGATTTAACGCAGTGGACCGCACCGTACTGTAATGCATGTGAAGCTCTTATTTACTGCATTCGTATAATTTTTGAGGAGGAATTATTATGAGGAAAGTATTGGCTATCGTGCTTGCGGCCGCAATGCTGCTGGCTATGGCTGCCTGCGGTGGCTCCAACGGCTCCGCCAGCTCTGACGGCGAAATAAAGATCGGCGTCATCGCGCCGCTCACCGGCGACGTGGCGGTTTACGGCACCGCCGTAAACAACGCGGTGCAGCTCTACACCGAGCAGTTCAACGCCAAGGGCGGCGTAAACGGCAAGCAGATAAAGCTGATCGTTTACGATGACAAGGGCGACCCCACCGAGGCTATGAACGCCTACAACAAGCTCGTCAACTCCGACCAGGTGGCCGCCATAATCGGGCCTGTCACCAGCTCTCCGACCTTTGGCGTGGCCCAGGCTTCGGCCGCCGACGGCATACCCTGCATCACCGGCACCGCCACCCACCCCGATGTGACCACCTACGGCAACAACTTCTTCCGCGCCTGCTTTGAGGACCCGTTCCAGGGCGGCACCATGGCCCGCTACGCCGCGAAAGAGCTGAAGGCCACCACGGCCGCCATCATCTACAACAACTCCGACGCCTACTCCACCGGACTTAAAGACGCCTTCACCGCCACCGCCACCGAAAACGGCATAGAGATAGTCGCCACCGAAAGCTACGCCAAGGGCGACGTGGACTTTAAAGCCCAGCTCACCAACATAGCTTCCGCCGACGCGGACGTGCTCTTTATCCCGGACTACTACAACAACTGCTACCTTATTTGCAGTCAGGCCCGCGAGATGGGCATAGACTCGACCTTCCTCGGCGTTGACGGCACCGACGGCGTGCTTGAGATCGAGGGCGCCGACACCTCCGTGTTCGACGGCATGTATTTTGTAAACCACTACTCCGCCGAGGATGAAAGCCCCATTGTTCAGGATTTCATCGCCGCGTATAAGGCAAAATACAACACCGACCCCAACGCCCTTGCCGCCCTGGGCTACGACGCCACCATGCTGATGTATGACGCGCTGACCCGTGTGGACTCCGACGGCGTCGCCATCGGCCCAGATGAGGCCAGCTACGCCGCCATCATAGCCGCGCTCTCCGCCTGCGATATGGACTGCGTGACCGGACACATCACCTTTGACGAAAACAACAACCCCATCAAGGACTGCACCATAATCTCCATACAGGACGGCGCTTATCACTTTGTGACCAAGTACTGATCCCGAGCGTTTTTTCCATCCTGGGGGCGGCCATGCCGTTCCCAGGCATTTGTGTTTGATTACGAAAGCAGGGGGCGGGCGTCCGCTTCCTGCTTTTCGGGAAAAGGGGATCCCCATGACCTTAATCTATCAACTGATAAACGGCGTTCAGATAGGCGCCATATACGCCCTGGTCGCCCTGGGCTACAGCATGGTCTACGGCATAGTGAAGCTACTCAACTTCGCCCACGGCGATATAATTATGGTCGGCTCCTACGTTGTGTGGTACTGTATGGCGCAGCTCAACCTTCCCTGGCCGGTCAGCAGCGCCCTGTCCCTTGTTTTCTGTATCCTCATGGGCATGACCATTGAAAAGGTGGCTTACAAGCCCCTGCGCAAATCCGCCCGCATATCCCTTTTGATAACCGCGATCGGCATAAGCTACCTGCTGCAAAATTTGGCGCAGCTCGTTTTTACCGCCAACCCGCGCATGTTCACAAACTTTGTCGACGGCGCCTTCACGATAGGCGACCGGCAGTTCAGCAACGCGACGCTGGCCACCATACTCGTCTCCGTGGCGCTGATGATCGGGCTTTCCCTTCTGGTCGGCAAGACGAAGATCGGCAAGGCCATGCGCGCTGTGTCGGAGGACTCCAACACCGCCATGCTCATGGGCATAAACGTGGACCGCACCATCAGCTTCACCTTCGGCCTCGGAAGCGGACTTGCCGCGGTCGCCGCCGTACTTTACTGCTGCTCCTACTCGCAGATAACGCCGACCATGGGCTCCATGCTGGGCCTCAAGGCGTTCGTCGCGGCCGTTCTGGGCGGCATAGGCTCGCTGCCGGGCGCCATGGTCGGCGGCCTGGCCATAGGAATGGCGGAATCGCTGACCAAGGGCTACATCAACTCCCAGCTCGCGGACGCCATCGTGTTCGGCATACTGATCGTTGTGCTGCTGCTGAAGCCTACGGGCCTGCTGGGCAGCAAGACCAACGAGAAAGTTTGAGGTGGGCGTGATGGGAAAGAAGCTGCAAGGCAAAAACCTGCTGAAAAGCACAAAATTCCGCTATATCCTGAACACCGTGCTCATAATCGGCGGCTATGGCCTGCTCATGCTGCTCACGGGCACCGGCGTGCTCAACAAGTATCAGGCCAACATGCTCATACCTGTGGGCTACAATATAATCATGGCCGTCTCGCTCAACCTGGCCTGCGGCTATCTGGGCCAGCTCCCTCTGGGCCACGCGGGCTTCATGTCCGTCGGCGCCTACACGGCCGCGCTGTTCACCATGGCGGTGGACCTGCCCCCCGTGCTCGAAATGGGGCTTGCTCTGCTGCTGGGCGGGCTTATGGCGGCGGTTTTCGGCTTTATAATCGGCCTGCCGGCGCTGCGCCTGCGCGGCGACTATCTGGCCATAATCACGCTGGGCTTCGGCGAAATAATCCGGGTAATAATCTTAAACCTTGACTTTACCGGCGGCGCTTTCGGTCTTAAGGGCATTGAAAAGCACACCACGCTCACCTGGACCTTCGCCATGGTGGCGCTGACCATATTCATCATCCACACGCTTATGAAGTCCCGCCACGGCCGCGCCATCCTCTCCATACGCGAGGACGAGATAGCGGCGGAATCCTCGGGCATAAGCACAACCTACTACAAGACAATCACCTTCACCATCTCCGCGTTTTTCGCGGGCGTGGCGGGCGGCCTTTACGCCCATTACCTCTCCATACTCGACCCCGGCAACTTCGGCTTTATGAAGAGCGTGGAGATACTTGTCATGGTGGTGCTGGGCGGGCTCGGCTCCATGATCGGCTCCGTGGTTGCCGCCACCGGCCTCACTCTGCTGCCGGAGCTGCTGCGCGGCTTTGACGACTACCGCATGGTCATCTACTCCCTGCTGCTGGTCATCGTGATGATATTCAAACCCTCCGGCCTGTTCGGAAAATACGATTTTCCCATGGGCGACACGCTGGACAAGCTGTTCTCATGGATAAGAGGTCGGTTCGGGCGCGGAAAAAGCCCCGCCGGCGGCAAGGACGAGGAGGTGAAGAAAGATGCCTGAGACAAACCATGAGCCTGTGCTCAACATCGAGAAACTCGGCATCGACTTCGGCGGCCTTCAGGCGCTGGACGACTTCAACCTGCGTATAGACCCGGGCGAGATAGTCGGCCTCATAGGGCCCAACGGCGCGGGCAAGACCACCGTTTTTAACCTGTTGACCAGCGTTTACGCGCCCACCCGCGGCGGCGTTGAGCTTTTGGGCATGGATCTTAAAGGCAAAAAGACCCACGAGGTCACCCAAAGCGGCATAGCGCGCACCTTCCAGAACATCCGGCTTTTCGGCGGCCTTTCGGTCATCGACAACGTTAAGATAGCGCTCCACAACAGCATGAATTACTCCATGATGGAGGCCATATGGCGGCTGCCCCGCTACTGGAAAGAGGAGAAGGTCGCGACGGAAAGAGCGCTGGAGCTTTTGGACGTGTTCGACATGCGCGCCCACGCCGACGACTTGGCCGGCAGCCTGCCCTATGGCGCGCAGAGGCGGCTTGAGATAGTCCGCGCCCTCGCCACCAACCCCAAGGTGCTGCTGCTGGACGAGCCCGCCGCCGGCATGAACCCCAGCGAAACGGCGGAGCTGATGGAAAACATCCGCAAGATACGCGACCGGTTCGGCGTGGCGATATTCCTTATTGAGCACGACATGAGCCTTGTCATGGGCATATGCGAGAGGATACTCGTGCTCAACTACGGCCTGATAATCGCCCAGGGCACGCCCGACGAAATAAAGAACAACCCCACTGTTGTCGAGGCCTACCTCGGCCAGCAGCGCGGAGAATAGGAGGCGCCCGATATGATGCTCAAAGTTGACGACATTAACGTATATTACGGCGCCATCCACGCGCTTAAAGGCGTTAGCTTTTGCGTGGACGAGGGCGAGATAGTCACCCTTATCGGCGCGAACGGCGCGGGCAAAAGCACCACGCTCAACACCGTTTCCGGCCTGCTGCGCAGCAAGACCGGCTCCATCGAATTTATGGGGCAGGATCTGGCCAAGGTGATGCCCCACAAGCTCATCGGCATGGGCATAGCCCACGTGCCGGAGGGCCGGCGCATTTTTCAGCAGATGACCGTCACTGAAAACCTCGAGATGGGCGCGTACTGCCGCAGCTCCGCCGAACTCAAATCCGGCATAGAGGACGTGTTCACGCGCTTCCCCCGTTTAAAGGAGCGCAGCAGGCAGGTGGCCGGCACCCTCTCCGGCGGCGAGCAGCAGATGCTGGCCATGGGCAGGGCGCTGATGGGCCACCCGAAGCTGATGATGATGGACGAGCCCTCCATGGGCCTTGCCCCCGTGCTGGTGAACCAGATATTCGACATCATCAAGGAGTTGAACAGGAGCGGCACCACCATCCTGCTTGTTGAGCAGAACGCAAAAATGGCCCTCTCCATAGCGGACAGGGCGTATGTTCTGGAGACCGGGCGCGTGGTCAAAGAGGGGCCCGCCTCCGAGCTGCTGACCGACGCGAGCGTGAAAAAGGCTTACCTCGGCGGCTGAGAAAGCACCTATAAAAGGGCTTCCCATTTTAGGGAGGCCCTTTTTCGGTCGATAAATAAGTCAGGCCGGCGGGCGAAAAGCCTCCGGCCTGTTTTGTTAAAACACGGCCGCGGTCTATTTCGCCGTGGGGTCGGACACCACGCCTATAAACAGCGGAACGCCGCCGCCGGACACTATGGCGTAAATAAACGGCCTGTCAAGCGCCATAAAGCTCACCTCGTCCTCGCCGAACGCCGACCCGACCATGGTTATATCTGTAAAGGCGGAGGCCTCCACACCGTTTTCGTCTATGGCTATGTGGGTGTCCTGCGTGACGCCCGAAATAAACAGGCCGTCCGGGCTGATGCCGGAAAAGTCGGCCTTGCTCCCGTCGAAGGCGTCGGAAGCGCCCAGCGCCTTGAGCATGTCGGCAAGGTCGTGTTTGTCGTTAAATGAGAACTTCGGCACCTGCCACACCACCTGGCCAAAGCGGTTGCCCTGCGCCGTGAGCGCCTCTGTAAGCGTCTGGGCGTCGGACAGTATATCGTCGGTCGTAACTCCCTCATCGAGCAGGATGAACACCATCTGGCCCATGTTCTTAAGCGACAGGCTGGCGGAAAGATAATTTTCGCCCTTGTTGGAGGAGCCGGAACCCACCGTCCTGCACATAAATTCGCAGTGGGTGTCGCCGCCCGCCGCATGGAACGCGCTCACCACGTTGTCGGCGGCGCTGAATCCGTCCATCCACTCGTCCTGCAGCCAAACGGTGTTCAGTATGTGCAGCAGGCTGTTTTGGTCGGCCTGAAACTCCGGGGCTATGGAGCCGCCGGTGTTGTCCGCCACCCACTGGCCCATCAGCTTCGCCGTCTCCTCGCTGGAGAGATCCTCCTGATACACGCTGGCGTAAAGGTTTTTCGCGGCGTTGTGGGCAAAGGTCCTGTCCAGCGCGCAGCTGTCATCCGCCCAAATGGAGTTCGCTATCTTCAGGCGTCCGTGGGCGTTTTCGGTGTAAAGCAGCTTATAAAGCCGCGAGGTCTGGTCGGCAAGCCAATCGGCCCGGCCGTCCGCGCCCAAAAGCTCCAAAAGCTGCGTCTCCGTCTCCCCCTTCGCGCCGGAGGCCGCGATCGCCAGCGCCATATATAGCGACGCCGGGGAATAGTTTTTGTTCCCCTGCTTCCCGGTCAAAACGGCCGCCGCCGTTGAGCAGGAAAATTCCTGTACCGCCTTCACAAAGTCCTCGTTCACCGCGTTTTCCGTACGGCGGGCGTACTGGGCGTCAAAGTCCTCGTAGCCGATGCCCTCCGGGTACTCCGGCGCCGCGATAAGTCCGACGGCCTGCTCCGACTGCGGCTCGCTTTCCTGTTGCGGGTCGGGGCTTTCCTGTCCGCCGCAGGAGGCCAGCGTCATTATAAGCAAAACTGCAAGAACTGCCGAAACAAACTTTTTCATCAAAGCACCTCCAAAATAAAGGCCCTTTTATTGTGCCGAAAGCAGAGGGCCTTTGGCTTTACGCCCGCCCTCGGGCGTTTAATTTTGTCTTCTACAAATAAGAGGAGATTTTTACCTGTTTTATTGCAGGCTATCGCTCATCAGCAAAAAAAGACTCTATTTCGGCCCGGGCCGAGGCGCAGCTTCCCTGGGTGAGCTCCGGTTTGCCGCCGCCCCTGCCGGAGCAGGCGGAATTGAGCGCCGCGGTCAGTTTTCTTACGTCGCCGGAGAGCGAGGCCACGGCGTATTTCCAGCCGCCCTCGCCATCCTTAGAAAACACCGCCGCCCTGTCGAACCTTTCGGCCAGCGCAAGGCAGTACCGCCTTGTCTCATCCGGCGAAAAGCCCCGGACGAACTCCAGCGCAAACTTTCCCTCGCCCAGCCTTTCCGCCTTCAGCGCAAAAAGCTCCCGCTGCATATCGCCCACACGCAGCTTCAGCGCGCCCAGCTCGTCCTCCAGCCTGCGCTCGGCCGCCTCCAGCTGCTCCGGCTTCACCGAAAGGCGGGAGGAGAGCCTATATACCGCGGCGTTTTTTTCATCGCAGTCGGCCAGCGCCCGCCCTCCGCAGAGCAGCCAAAGCCGGGTGCCGCCCTTGTAATTTTGGCTGTCCAGCACCTTGATGACGCCTATCTCGCCCGTTTGCGCCACATGGGTCCCGCAGCAGGCGCATATATCATAGCCCGGCACGGTCACTATGCGCACATCGCCGGAAAGCTCCTTTTTGCTCCTGTAGGGAATGGTTTCCAGCTCCGCCGCCGATGGGTGCGCTATCTCTATGGGCAGGTTTTTCCACACGGCTTCGTTCGCCGCGCGCTCCAGCTCCAAAAGCTCCGCCATGGATATGGGCACATCGAAATCTATGGTCGTCATATCGAGGCCCAGGTGGAACCCCACGTTTGACGCGCCGAACCGCCCGTGGGCAAGGCCGGAAAAAATGTGCTCGCCGGAGTGCTGCTGCATAAAGTCGAACCGGCGGGCCCAGTCTATGGCGCAGTCCACCTTCATGCCCGCCGAAAGCTCGCCCTCCACCGTGTGCCAGATTACGCCGTCCCGCTCGTGGGCGTCCGTCACCCGTGCCCCGCCTATATGACCGGTGTCGGAGAACTGACCGCCGCCCTCCGGAAAGAAAGCGGTCCTGTCCAGCGCCGCAAAACGCCGTCCATCCCGCTCCCCGGTCTCCGTGACCACGGCGGAAAACTCCTTTATATACGCGCTTTCGTCGTACAGCTTCTCCGTTTTTCCCAAACCGACACGCCCTTTTCACAAATTATAATAACAAAGTATACCACCCCGCGCGCCGGATTACAATTATTACCCACCGGCAAAATACATTGTGAAATCCACCGCTTTGTGATATATTGTAAATATAAAACTGCTTTGGAGGGAACGATGGAAAAAGTAGTGCTCATAACCGGCGCTTCCCGCGGCATAGGGGCCGCCGCCGCCCGGTGTTTTGCCGCCCACGGCTGGGCCGTCGCGGTAAACTACGTCCGCTCCCGCGAAAAGGCGGAGGCGCTGGCAAAAGAGGTCTGCGGGCTGGCGGTGCGGGCCGACGTTTCGGACGAGGCGGCGGTGGAGGCCATGTTTTCCGAGGTGGAGCGGACGCTGGGCCGCGTCTCCGCGCTGGTCAACAACGCCGGTGTGGCCCACATAGGGCTTTTTCAGGACATGAGCGCCGGCGAGTGGGACAGGCTTTTTGCCGTCAACGTGCGCGGTGCGTTCCTCTGCGCGCGGCGGGCCGTTCCAGGCATGATAAACTCCGGCGGCGGCGCGATAGTCAACGTGTCCTCCATGTGGGGCGCTGTGGGCGGCTCCTGCGAGGCGGCCTATTCCGCAAGCAAGGCGGCGCTCATCGGCTTTACAAAGGCGCTGGCCAAGGAGCTGGGGCCCTCCGGAATACGGGTCAACTGCGTGGCGCCGGGCCTTATAAACACCGACATGAACCGGGAGCTTTCACCGGAGGATATCTCCGCCGTCTGCGATGAAACGCCGCTGGGCCGCATGGGCACCCCGGAGGAGACGGCCGAGGCCATATGGTGGCTGACGGAGCGCGGCGCGTTTACGACCGGCGCGGTTTTGGGCGTAAACGGCGGGCTGGTGGTGTAAACGCCGGGCCGGGCGGCTTTTTTTAAAACCTGCGTCCACCGCACAGTAACGCTATTTGATCTATACTGAACATAAAATGGAGGAAATCTTATGATAAGGCTTTCGGGAACACAGCGCGAGCTTATGGAGATAATCTGGGAGGGCGGCGAGATGACCCTCCACGACATAGTGAAATCTGCCCTTGGCAACGCCGTCACCATGAACCGGACCGACGCCGTGCGCGTGGTGCTCATGCAGATGGTAACCAAAGGCGCGATAGAGGAGAACAAGGAAGTCTCCCCACACCTGTTCAAGGCGCTTGTCGGACGGGACGAGGTGGGGTATGAAACAAGCTTTGCCTCCGGCGCGGGAGAGGGCAGCGCGCTTCTCACCGCGTTTTCCTCCGGCGGACTGGGCGGGCTTGGCGGCGGTATAGGCGCGCAGGTCGAGACGGATCAGCCTCAGGGCCCAAGGTTCGCGGCCACCTCCGGCGCGGCGGCCAAACAAAACCCGAACCAGCGGGAAGCCGTGAAGCAGGTAATGGAGCAGGTCTGCCGCGAGCGCGACGAATACGAGGCGGAAAAGGCCCGCAAAAAGGCCGAAAGCGAAAAAAAAGACTGAAAACAAGCAACTTTGTGGCCGGCTGCGTATGCCGGCCACAGCCATATCCGGACGTTCACAATTTTGTAACCCAAACACCAAATCCCGTTAAAAGCGCCATCACAGAGGCAACACATTTTTATTTTACCATTATCACAAACTGATGAAAGGGTGTTCCGTATGCCGAGACTGCTGGTGGCGGACGACGAGCTGCGCGTGCGCGATCTGATAAAAAAATACGCTAAATTTGACGGCTATGAGGTGTGCGAGGCGCCCAACGGCATAGCGGCCATAGAGCTTTGCCGCGCCAAAGAGATCGACCTCATCATAATGGACGTGATGATGCCGGAGCTGGACGGTTTTTCAGCCAGCCGCGAGATACGAAAATTTTCCACCGTGCCCATAATCATGCTCTCCGCCCGGGGCGAGGAGTACGACAGGATACACGGCTTCGAGCTGGGCATAGACGATTACGTCGTCAAGCCTTTTTCGCCGCGGGAGCTTATGATGCGGGTCGGCGCCATACTGAAACGCGGCGGCGCGGAACAGCCGGAACACAAAGAGGTCTACTCCCACGACGGGCTTTATGTGGATTTCACCGGCCGCATAGTTACGATCGACGGCGAACGCATCGACATGAGCCCGCGGGAATACGACCTGTTCTTTTTCCTTGTGCGCAACCGGGGGATCGCGCTCTCACGCGAAAAGCTGCTGAGCGAGGTGTGGGGCTACGACTTTTTTGGCGACGACCGCACCATAGACACCCATGTAAAGCAGCTCCGCAAGATACTCGGCTCCTATGCGCGCTGCATCGTCACGCTTAGAGGGGTGGGCTACCGCTTTGAAGAATAAGACCCGCGTGCTCCCTGTAAAGTGGAAGCTTTTTTCCTATTTTCTGCTGTTTACGGCGGCGCTCATCGCCCTGCTGTGGATATCGCAGACCGTGCTGCTTGAAAAAATATACAGCACGAACATGATGAACACCATAAAGTCCCAAAGCGAGGTCATAGCCGACAACATAGACAACGACCAGCTAAAGGGCCTTTTGGAGGGTGTTTCCCGCAACCACAGTCTTTCCGCCCAGCTTATACAAAAAGACGGCAGCGTTATTTACAGCGCCCAGCGTGCCCCCGGTTCCGGCCTTGAGATGGCCTCGCCCTTTGAAAAAAAGTATTGGCATCTGGCCGAAGAAAACGGCGGGCAGTACATAGTGGAGGGCACGGTAAGCGGCCTTTTTGACCAGAGCGGCGAAAAAATAGAGTATAACGAGCAAAACTTTCACGGCGACGTTCCGAAAAACGACCAGTTTAAGGCCAGCAACATAACCTGCGCGACCATAATACAGCGGGCGGACGGCAGCGAGGTCATGCTTTTAATGTCCGCGTTTTTACAGCCGGTCGGCTCCATCGTCGGCACTTTACAGCTTATACTCACCGGCGTTTCGGTGGTCATGGTGGCGCTTTCCATGGCTTTGGCGCTGCTCCTCTCCCACCGGATAGCCGCGCCCATAGCGTCGCTCAGTCTTTCAGCCAGAGAGCTTGCGGACGGCAACTACGGCACGGCGTTCAGTTACGGCGGCTACAGCGAGATAAACGAGCTGGCCGACACGCTGAACTACGCCGCCGGAGAGCTTTCCAAGGTGGAAAACCTCCGCCGGGAGTTCATCGCCAACGTCAGCCACGACCTGCGCACTCCGCTGACCATGATCTGCGGCTATGCCGAGATGATGCGCGACATACCCGGCGAAAACTCCCCCGAAAACGTTCAGATAATAATTGATGAGGCCAGCCGCCTTTCCGGCATGGTGACGAACATACTCGACCTTTCAAAAATACAGAGCGGCGCTTCCGAGCCTGAGACCGCCGAGTTCGACCTCACCGCCTGCATCCGCGGACTTGTGGCCCGGTTTGCCAAATTTTCAGGCCGGAACGATATAGAGTTCCAGAGCGGCAGAAGCGCCGCCGTTTTGGCGGACGAGGGCATGATAACCCGCGCGGTGTACAACCTGCTCTCCAACGCCGACGCGCACACTCCTCCCGGCGGGCGCATATCCGTGTGCCAGAGCGTGACCGGCGACGCCGTGCGCATAACCGTGACCGACAACGGCAACGGCATCCCGCCGGAGGAGCTTGACCATATATGGGAGCGGTATGCCAAAGGTTCCGGCGGGGACAAGGCCGGAGGCACCGGGCTGGGCCTTGCGATAGTCCGGGCCATCGTACTTGCTCACCACGGCGGCTATGGCGTATCGAGCAGCCCGGGGAACGGCAGCTCATTCTGGATCAGCCTTCCAATTTATGACGGGGCTTTGCCGGAACACTGTCAGACGACCGAAAGCAGCGCCCAACCTCTGTAAAAAACATGGCGCCGACTCGCTTCCTTTTGTGAAAGCGGGCCGGCGCATTTTTTATGTCAGGCTTCCTTCGCCTCCTCGTCGGAGTTGTAAAGCCTGCCGTCCACTATTCGCACCACCCGCCGGGCGTAGGCGGCTATGTTCAGGTCGTGGGTTATGACGACTATGGTGTGGCCCATCTCATGCAAGCTGTCGAACAGCTTCATCACCTCGCGTCCGGTAGCGGAGTCGAGGGCGCCGGTGGGTTCGTCCGCCAGCAGCAGCTTCGGCTCACAGACCAGCGCCCGCGCAATGGCCACACGCTGCTGCTGCCCTCCGGAAAGCTCGTTGGGCTTGTGGTGGAGCCGGCTGCCCATCTCCAGCATCGACAGCTTTTTTGCCGCCGCTTCGGCCGCCTCGTCGTGGGAGGCTCCGCGCACCAGCAGCGGCATCATCACATTTTGCAGGACCGTGTAGGTGGGTATCAGGTGGTACCGCTGGAATATGAAGCCGATGAGCCTGTTGCGCACCACCGTCAGCTGTTCGTCAGCCATACTGTGTATGGGCAGCCCGGCCAAAAAGTACTTTCCCTCCTGTATGGAGTCCATGCAGCCGATTATGTTCATCAGCGTGCTTTTGCCGGAGCCCGACGGACCGAGTATGGCCAGATACTCGCCAAAGTCCGCCTCAAGGTTTACGTCCCTAAGCGCGTGTACCGTGTTTTCGCCCATCTGGTAGTCCTTTGTTATGCCGCTCAGTTTTATTAGCTCCTTCGTCATAGCCGCCTCACTTTGAAAGTATTGAGCACGATATTATTGCCTCCGAGCCGTCCTCAAAGGTGGCCGTGGTGATGCTTATGACCATGCCCTTTGAAATGGAGCTGTAGTCGCCGGTGCCGATGCTCATGCCGGCCGGGAGCAGATATGTGCCCGTCTCGCCGCTGTAGGTGAGCTCCACCGTGCGCCCGCCGCCCATACCGCCGCCCTCGGGCATGCTCATACCGTCGGGCATACCGCCTTCGGGCCTGCTCATACCGTCGGGCATACCGCCTTCGGGCATGCTCATACCATCAGGCATACCGCCTTCGGGCATGCTCATACCGTCCGGCGCGCCCTCCGGCATGCTCATGCTGCTTTTCTCGGAACTGTCCCCTGATTCCGCGGAGACGCCGCTCTCATCCCGACTGCCCGCGTCCTCCTCCGGCGCCGTGCCCTGTGCAGGCTCGCCCAGCTCCAGCGTGACCTCGTTGCCGACTATGGAATCCACCTTGCCGTATATGGTGGTCTGGGATGCTATCTCATGGATTATGGTTTCGGACGGGACGCTTTCAGAGGTTTCGCCCGCTCCCTGTCCGGAACAGGCGCAAAGTGACGCCGCAAGCACCGCCGCGCAGATAACTAAAAACTGTTTTTTCATATTGCCGCCTCCAAAATTTTTATTCAAGGGTCAGCGCCTCTATCGGCACCAGTCGTGACGCCTTGTAAGCCGGGTAAAAACCGAACAGCGTGCCCGTCACCACCGCGAAAACGAGGGCCAGCACGTAGCACCATATATTCGTTTCCAGCCTCATGCCCATCATCTCTATGAGCGGAGCTATGCCGAAGCTGGCCGCTATTCCCGCCACGCCGCCCAGCACGCCGATTATGTTAGCCTCCAGCACGAACTCCAGCAGAATGGCTCCCTTTGAACAGCCTATGGCTTTCAAAATGCCGATCTCCTCGGTGCGCTCTTTGACCGAGACAAAAAGCACGTTCATTATGCCGATGCCGCCGACCACAAAAACTATGCTCGCCACGGCCAGCAGCAGCATTGCCAGCGTGTTGGCGCTGCTTTCGGCGGCCTCCATGGCGCTGCCCGCGTCGTACACATCGAAAAACCCGTTCGGATGATTTTCCGTAAGCACCGTTTCTATGTTCTCCATGACGTTCTCCACCTCCGAAACGTCGGACGCCACCGCGGAGATCGTCGGCTCCGCTTCGCTGCCGAATATATACTTGTTCGCGGTGGAGTACGGCACAAAGACAGTGCTGTCCGGGCTTATTCCGGAGGTGACGGAGCCCATCTCCGCCAAAACGCCGACTATCTCGTAGTTCTTGCCGTCTATCTCCAGATAATCGCCGAGCGCGAGGGCCGGATACGTGAATATGTCCGCCGCCAGCGAGTAGCCGATCACCGCAACATAGGAGTTGTAGGCCTCGTCCTCCGCCGTTACAAAATTTCCGTACAGGACGGTGAGGTTTGAAACGTACTGGTAGTTCTCCTGTACGCCCACGACGGTTTTGGTCGCCTCCTCGTCCATGCCGCCGCCGAACACCGTCGTTTCACCGGAGGCAAGTATCGTCACCTCCGCAACGTTCGGCACAAATTCGGCGATGTCGTCCACGTCGTTGGTGTCAAGCTCCACGCTTTTTTTGCTGCTGGAGGATGAGGAGCCGCCCGAGCTTCCGCCGGAGCTTCCGCCAAAGGAGGGCGCACCGCCGGAGCTTCCGCCAAAGGAGGGCGCACCGCCGGAGCTTCCACCAAAGGAAGGCATACCGCCGGAGCTTCCACCAAAGGAGGGCATGGTGCCTCCGCCAAAGCCCTCCATATCGCCGAAGCCGCCCATCATCATTTCATCCATGGCGTTTATGTCCACGCCCGTGCCGACGGAGACCTCTATGGCGCCGGCGTTCAGATTTTTGAACTGGTCGGCCACATCCGCCTGACCGCCCTGCCCTATGGCTATGACCAGCACTATTGTGGCCGAACCCACCACCACGCCCAGCGAAGTGAGCAGCACCTTTGACCGGTTCTGTATCATGTTTATGAATACGAGCCGCAGTATCTCTGAAAATCTCATGCGCTCACCGCCTACGCCGCCACGCCCGAGGCAACCATAACTACGTCGCCTTCGGACAGGCCGGAGGTTATCTCCACATACTGCCCGTCGGTGAAGCCCGTCGTCACCTCGGTGAACACCGGTTCGCCGTCCCCGCCCTTTACGTAAACGGTCGAGACGCCGTTATTGAAGCTCACCGCGCCGGTATTTACATAGAGCACGTCGGGCACCTGCTTTTGTATCAGCGTTATGTCGGCGCTCATGCCCTCGTACATCTCAAGCTCGTTTGTCTCCGAAAAGCGCACGTTCACCGTGTAGCTAACGGTAGCCGCGCCGGAACGGGAGCTTTCCACCGATATGGTGTCCACCTCGGCGTCAAAGCTACGGCCCTCGAACGCGGTCATGGTGACGACGGCGGGCTGGCCTATATACACGTTCAGTATGTCCTCCTCCGATATGGTTATCGGGACATACACGTTGCCGATATCGGTCAGGGTCAGTAT
>CAYONL010000011.1:0-17726 GCA_964405305.1 uncultured Oscillospiraceae bacterium
GCGTTTACACTGTTGAGGAGCACGCCGCGGACATAGTTTCCTTTATGGACAAGGTCGGCATCACCAGCGCCGATGTGGTGGGCCACTCCCTTGGCTCCCTCATCGCGCAGGAGCTTGCGTCCGGCATCCCCGACAAGGTCCAGTCTATCACGCTCATCGCCTCCGGCGCGAAATCCAGCGACAACGAAAGCCTCACCTGGGTATTCGAGGGCGACGGCACCGACTATCTGGGCGTGCACGGCTATGACGACACCAAGGCGTTCCCGCCCGAGTTCCTGACCGAATGGGCCGGCTGCACCAACGAAGACGCCGACTTCTGCCAGGGCATATATATGCACGCGGCACAGCTCCCTTACGAGGTCTGGGGCTGCATCTTTGGCGGGCTGCAGATATACGACAACACCGACGGCCTTGCCAACATCAAATGCCCTGTTCAGATAATCTGGGGCACAAACGACAGCATATTCCTGGAGGCCGATCAGCAGGCGCTTCAGGACGGCCTTGTGAACGCCGCATCGGTGACCTTTGTTCCCATAGAGGGCGCCAGCCACAACACCCATTGGGACAGCAAGGCGACCGCCACACAGGTTTCCGGCCTTATCGCTGATTTCGCCGCGAAATAAACATCCGCAGGTATAAATAAAATCCGCGCCGGTGTGTTTTCCTCATTGAGGAATGCAGCCGGCGCGGTTTTTCTATTTGTCGATGATTTTAAGGCCGCCGTACGCCGGCCACGCGTTCACTCCGGTATTGCAAGTATGCGCCGGGCAAGCATCGCAACCTCTATGTCCATGCGGGCGGCAGGGTCGGCCATGTCCCGTCCCAATATGTCTCCGCACTTTTTCACCCGGTTCGTCACCGTGTTTTTGTGCACGCCCAAAAGCTCGGCGGCCTCCTTGAGACTTGAGCCGCAGCGGATGTAGGTGTCCAGCACCTCCATCAGCCCCGCCTTTTTCTTTGCGTCGTAGCGGAGGAGTTTTCCCAGCTCCGTGTCGCAGTAGCCCTCCAAAAGCGCCCTGTCCCGTATGCCCAGCAGAAGCTGACAGACCCCGCTCTCATCCAAAAAGCGAACGCCCCTCTCGCCCTTGAAAAGCGCCGCCAGCCTTTTTGATTCGTCCGCCGCCGCCGCTATGCCGTGTAACCGGCACGGCCCGCACACCGCCGCGAAGCCACCGGCCACCCCACGGCGCACGTCCTCTTTTTCCGCGTCGGCAAAGACAGCGAACCGGGTTCCGCCCAGCTCAAAACAGTGCGCCACGCCCTCGGCCTGCGCTCCATCCTTAAGCGCCGCCGTGTAAAAACGCGCGCCCTCGCCAAAGCCCAGCCTTTTCAGCGCCCGCGTGTCTCCCTCCGCCGCGCTTTTAAACGCCTGAGCCAGCCTGCCCGCGTCCCGCGCACGCTCCTCTATGCGAAAGCTCACCCGGTGCATTATCTCGGCCATGCGCACCTCCCATGGGCAGAGGAAAAGCGGAAAATCCCCCTCCTCGGCAAAGGCGGCCACCTCCGGCGCCACCACCGGGATATACGGCCCAGTGTTGACGACCACGCCGCTGGCCCCCTGGCTTTGCAGCAGGCGCACCAGCTCCATAAGTCCGCCCGCCGGCAGCCCCGCGCCGGTGGTGAATATCAGCTCCCCATCCCCAACGAAAGAACCGGCTATCTCAAGGCTCTCCACCATGTGCGTCCGGGTGACGGGCGCGCCGAGCCCCCTGGCGCCGGCCACCAGCGAAAGCGCGGGCTCCCGCGCGGCTATCTCTCTGACACTGAGCATTTATATCCCTCCAGACGCATATAATTATAGCACAACTTGTGCTGTAGCACAATATTATATAAAAATTTTGTTGACTCAGCACACTATTCATGCTATCATTGACCCATTGAGAAAGCCGGGTCTCGGCAAAAAAGCTATGGGAATGATTATTTGAAAAACGACAAGAAACACCTGAGCAGCGCGCTCACCGTCATCACGGTGCTGGTGATATTCACCGCGTGGTATATCGCCACCAACTACGGCGGCGTAAAGCAGTCACTTTTCCCGACCCCGCAGTCGGTGTGGGCGGCGTTCCTCTCCATCTGTGAGAACGGATATAAGAACTACACGCTTCTGGAGCACATAGGAGCCAGCATGGGGCGGCTCCTGAGCGCGTTCCTGCTGGCCATCGTCACAGCCATACCTCTCGGCCTTGCCAGCGGGTGCAGCCCGCTGGTGCGCGGCGTGCTGGACACCGTGGTGGAGTTTTACCGCCCTCTGCCGCCGCTGGCGTATTACACCCTGTTGGTGCTGTGGTTCGGCATAGGCAACGAGTCGAAAGTTATACTGCTTTACCTCGCGTGCTTTGCGCCGATATATATTTCCTGCGTCTCCGCCGTGCTGCGCATACCGGCAAACTACCTGAGCTGCGCGGCGGCCCTGGGCGCGAACCGGCTGCAAAGGTTTGTCCATGTCGTACTGCCCGCCTGCCTGCCGGATATCTTTGTCGGCACGAAAACGGCCATAGGCGTCGGCTACACAACTCTGGTGGCCGCCGAAATGGTCGCCGCCAAAACCGGCATAGGCTGGATGGTGCTGGACGCCAGCAACTATCTGCGCAGCGACATCGTCTTTTGCATCATCATCATCATGGGCCTTACCGGCGTGCTTATCGACCTCTGTCTCCGGCTGCTGGAAAAGCGGCTGGTGCCCTGGAGCGGCAAAGAATAACGAGATCCTGCAAAAGCTGTTATAAATGATATTTTTTATACAATAAGGAGAATCGTCATGAATTTTAAAAGATTTTCTGCCGTCCTGCTCGCCCTTGCGCTTATTGCCTCTCTGTTTTCCGGCTGCGGCGGCTCAAAACCCGCCGCCGAAAAGGGCACCGTCGTAATCGGAACCCAGGAGATGCCCAACAGTGAGGGCATCGCGAAAAGCCTCGGCTACTTTGAGGAGGCCTTTGGCGAGGCCGGGTGGGAAGTGAGCCTTGTGTCCTTCTCCTCCGGGGCAAAGGTCAACGCCGCCTTACTTTCCGGCGACATAGACTTTGCGCTCATCGGCACCTGCCCTGTCGCTAACGGACTTTCCAACGGCGTTGACTGCCAGGTCATCTGGATACACGAGATACTTGGCTCCGCCGAATCGCTGGCCGTTAAAAACGACGCGGGCGTAACCTCCGTCGCCGACCTGAAGGGCAAAACCATCGCCACGCCCTTCGCTTCGACCGCCCACTACAGCGTGATAAAGGCGCTGGAAAACGCCGGGCTTTCCGAGACCGACGTGAACCTGCTGGATATGCAGCCGGCGGAGATATTCGCGGCCTGGGAGCGCGGAGACATTGACGCGGCCTATGTTTGGGAACCGACCCTCTCCCAGCTCCTTGACGGCGGCAGCATCCTGCTGACCAGCGGCGATATGGCGGACGCCGGCTACATGACCGCCGACATTGAGGTTGTGCGCACCGAGTTTGCCAAAGAGCACCCGGAGCTTGTGCAGATATATCTCTCCTGCCTTGACAAAGCCGTTTTGCTTTACAAGGACGACCCCGCCGCCGCCCAGCAGGCCATAGCCGACGGCCTTGAAATATCGCTGGAGGACGCCACATATCAGATGGAGGGCTACAAGTGGCTGACGGCGGCCGAGCAGTACGAGCAGTATTTTGCAAACGGCGAGCTGGCCAAAACGCTTTACAGCACCGCCCAGTTCCTGATGGATCAGGGCAGCATAACCTCTCTGCCGGACGAGGCGGCCTTTACCGCCGCCGTCGACTCCGCTTCCATCGGCGAATACGTGGGGAAATAAGCCCATGTCTGAAACTGATAACAGCACAAAGCGCCCGCTGGTGGAGCTTTCGGGCGTATCCATGCTCTACGGCGGCAAGACGCAGACCGACGCTCTGACCGACATAGACCTTGCGATAAACGAGGGCGAATTTGTGTGCGCGCTGGGGCCCTCCGGCTGCGGCAAGAGCACGCTTTTGAGCATCATCGCGGGGCTGCTGGCTCCAACAGGCGGCAGTGTGCTTATGGATGGGAAACCCGTGACCGGAGTTGACAGCTCCCGCGCCGTCATGTTCCAGACGCCCACGCTCTATCCGTGGCTTACCGCCCGCGGCAACGTGGCCTTTGGCCCGAAAATGCGCGGCCTTTCCAAGGACGAGGTCGCCCGCCAGACGGAAAAATATCTGGAGCTGGTCGGCCTTTCCGAGTTCGCGGACAGCTACCCCTACGAGCTTTCCGGCGGCATGAAGCAGCGGGCCGCTTTAGCCCGGGTGCTTGTGAACCAGCCGAGGATGATACTGATGGACGAACCATTGGGAGCGCTGGACGCCCTGACCCGCGCCAACATGCAGGGCCTTATCCGCCGTGTCTGGCAGGAGACAAAAAGCACCATCTTCTTCATCACCCACGACGTGGACGAGGCCCTTTCCCTCGCCACAAAGGTCGTGGTCATGTCCAGCCGGCCCGGCCGTATCGTCATGGAGCAGGAGATAGACTTCACCGACAGCGCCGACGAGGATATACGCTATTCGCCCGAGTACAAGGCACTCAGGAAAGATATTCTTTCAAAGATCGACGTGTCCTGAGCACGTTTCCAACTGAATTTCACGCA
Organism: uncultured Oscillospiraceae bacterium; assembly: GCA_964405305.1. Lineage (GTDB taxonomy): Bacteria > Bacillota > Clostridia > Oscillospirales > Ruminococcaceae > UMGS1668. The sequence continues at coordinate 4,586 of CAYONL010000011.1, forward strand.
TCACAAAAGCGCAGGGTGTTTTCCCCGCGCTTTTTTTGTACGGCAATATTTTCGGTAACTCAGCGCGGCCCCGGCTTCTCGCGCCTATCCTTTCCGGCGCTCTTTGCGGCCTTGAAAACCTCCGGCGAAAGAAACAGCAGCGCCGCAAGGTTCGGAAACGCCATCAGCGCGTTCATTATGTCCGAGAGGTTCCAGACCAGCGGCAGCGCGGCCCCGGCTCCGAAGGCAGCGGCGGCGACATAGAGTATGCGGTAGACCGTCAGCACCGCCTCTTTCCCGCCTGTCAGGTAGCGCAGGGCCGCCTCGCCGTAGTACGCCCAGCCTATCACGGTGGCCAGCGCGAACAGAAACAGCGCCGCCGCCATGAACCAGCCGCCGGCTTTGCCAAAAGCTCCCGCAAACGCCAGGGCCGCAAGCTCCGCCCCTCCCGCCGAGGAAAAATCCGCACCCAACACCAGCAGCGCCAGCGCCGTCATCGTGCAGACCACAATAGTGTCTATGAACACCTCCAAAATTCCCCAGCAGCCCTGACGAGCCGGGTCCGTCTCCGAGGTGGCCGCGTGGGCTATGGCCGCCGAGCCCACTCCCGCCTCGTTGGAAAACACGCCTCTTGATATTCCGGCCCGCACCGCCGTTCCGAAAAGCCCGCCGGCCGCCGCCTTGAACGAAAAAGCGCCGTCAAAAATGGCCGCTACCGCACCGGGCAGCGCCTCGCCATGGCTTACAAGCACCCAGATGCACCCCGCCGTGTAACCCAGCGCCATGAACGGGACGAGAGCACAGGCCGCCCTTGTCACCGAGTTCGCGCCCGCAAAAAGCACCGCCGCCGCGAGGGCCGCTATCAGTGCGCCCGTCGCCCAGGTCGGCACATTCATGGCGGCTTTTGCGGCGGCGGCGGCGGAATTGGTTTGCACCATGTTGCCCATGCCGAAGGAGGCCGCCATACAGAGCGCCGCGTAAACAGCCGCCAGCGGCCTCATCCCAAGGCCCTTTTCGATGTAGTACATTGGCCCGCCGCGCCAGCCGTGCTCATCCGGCACACGGTAGCGCACCGCGAGCACCGCCTCCGCGAACTTTGTCATCATGCCCAGGGCCGCGCCCATCCACATCCAAAACACAGCGCCCGGCCCGCCCGCAGCAATAGCCGCCGTCACGCCGACAACGTTGCCCGTACCCACGGTGGCCCCCAGCGCCGTGCTCATGGCGGCAAACGGCGAAACACCGCGCCCTGTTCCGTGCTCATTTTTAAACATGCCGCCGAGAGTTGCGCGCCAGACAAAGCGAGCCCGCCTTATTGGGAAAAACCCGCTGCCCACCGTGAAATACGCGCCCGCGCCCAGCAAAAAAACAAGCAGCCCCGGGCCCCACGCCGCCTCCGCCGCTTTTTGTGACCACTCCGTCAGCCATTCCATCCGCGCCGCCCCCTCTCCCTTGCACAATTATTCCGGCGGAGCGCGGATTATGCTGACTTTCCGCGCGGCCCCGGCATATTATGGTGCAAAGGGGGCTGGGCGCTGTGCTTTATTTTTTCCTGCTGCTGGCCGGGGCCGTGGTGGGGCTGTTTGCCGCTTTTCCGGGGCGTTTTCTGACCGTCTGCGGGGCGCTGCAAAACTTCTGCCTGCTGGCCGTTGTTTTTACTATAGGCGTTTCGCTGGGCCGACGGCCGGATTTCACTCAAAACATACTTTCACTTGGCGGGGCGGGGCTTGCCTTTGCCTTTGCGTCGCTGGCGGGCTCGGTGTTGGCGGTGTTCGTGCTCAAACGGCTGTTTTACAAGAGGGACGGTGATGGCAAGTAGCGCTGATGGTGTTTTTCAGTCTGGCTGCGGGCTTTTTGCTGGGTCTGGCTCCCCTGCCGGACTGGGTATTTACATTTTTTGAGCACGGCGAGGGCGTCTTTCTGGGCGCCATGATGATTTTTTCCGGCGTGCTGCTTGGCTCCGACCGGGCCGCGGCGGAAGCTTTCAAACGCTGCCGTCCCTCCGTGCTCATGCTTCCGGCCGCGACCGTGCTCGGCTCCGGACTGGGCGGGCTTATTTGCGGCGCTGTGCTCGGCTTTCCGGCGGGCGCGTCGCTGGCGGTGTCGGAGGGGCTGTGCTGGTACACGCTCTCCGGGGCGCTGGTGGGCGGCGCGCTGGGCGAATCGCTGGGAGCAGTGGCGTTCCTGTGCGGCGTGTTCCGCGAGGGAGCCGCCCTTACGCTCATACCGCTCGTCTCGGCGCGGATTGGGGCGTGGGAGGCATCGGGCTGCGCGGCGGCCACCAGCGGCGACATATGCCTGCCCGCCCTTTTGCGCGGCGGCGGAAGCGAAAACGCGGCGGCCTACGTTATAAACGGCGTCGTCTGCACCGCGCTGGTGCCGCTGCTGGTGCCGCTTTGCGCAAAAATATAAAGCGCCGCGCACGTTCTCTTTCCTCCGAAAGAAAATGGCGCGGCGCTTTATCAGCGTCCTGTTATTGGCGGCGCAGGGAATGGGTCTTCGCCCCGCGCCAACGCTTTTTAAATAAATCAGTCGGCAAAGAAAGCCACGGAGGCCTTGTGCATCATAAGGATGTCCGCCTTGGCCGCTATTTCAAACGGCGCGTGCATGGAGAGCAGCGGTACGCCCACATCTATGGTGTCCACGCCGAGGCGGGAGATATATTTTGCCACAGTGCCGCCGCCGCCGACATCCACTTTGCCCAGCTCTCCGGTCTGCCACACCACTCCGGCCCCGTCAAAAATGGAGCGGAAACGGGCGCAGGTCTCGGCTGAGGCGTCGTTCGTGCCGTATTTGCCGCGGCTGCCGGTGTACTTGGTCATGACTATACCGTAGTTGAGATACGCGGAGTTGCGCTTTTCGTTCACGTCGTTATAGGTGGGGTCCACGGCGCAGTTGACGTCGGCGGACATGCACAGGGAGGCGGACAGCGCGTGCCTGCCCTCGGCGCCCTGACTCTCCGCCAGATCCTCTATAAAGTAGGCCAGGTATTTGCCGTTCATACCGGTGTTGCCGTCGGAGCCGGTCTCCTCCTTGTCGGCGAAGATCGCCATGGCGGTGTGCTCGGGCGCCTCCGTCTCAAGCAGGCCGGTCAGCTCGCCATAGGCGCAGACCCTGTCGTCGTGGCCGTAGGAGCCTATCAGGCTGCGGTCAAAGCCCACGTCCCTCGCCTTGCCGGCCGGAACCATGGTGAGCTCCGCGGAGAGGAAGTCCTCCTCAACTATGCCGTACTTCTCGAACAGTATGTTGGCTATGTTGAGCTTCACCTTTTCGCTCACGTCGTCGTCACGGAAGGGACGGCTGCCTATAAGAATGTTCAGCTCCTCGCCCTTTACGCCGTCCTTCAGCTTGCGCTCCTCCTGCTCCTGGGCCAGATGGGGCAAAAGGTCGGTGACGCAGAACACAGGCTCATCCTCCTGCTCGCCCACCGTTACGGTCAGCTTTTCGCCGTTCTTTTTGACTATCACGCCGTGCAGGGCCAGCGGTATGGCCGTCCACTGGTACTTCTTTATTCCGCCGTAATAATGGGTTTTGAACAGGGCAAGCTGTGTCTCCTCATACAGCGGCACAGGTTTTAAGTCCAGACGGGGCGAGTCGATATGGGCCGCGGCTATACGGGCGCCCTCCGCCACCGGCTTTTTGCCTATTACGGCGGCTATAAGAGCCTTGCCGCGGTTGTTGACGTAGACCTTGCTGCCGGCCGGGTATTTCCTGCCCGCCTCAAACATGGTGAAGCCGTGCTTTTCCAGCACAGGAATGGCCCACGTCACGAACTCCCGCTCCGTCTTGCAGGTTGAGAGCATCTCCATGTAATCCACACAGTACCTGTCGGCCCGGGCCAGCTCCTCATCGGAAAGGCGGATACCGGCGTTTTTCGGGTCCCGCAGCAGCTTTTCTTTCAGCAGCGTGCCAGCGCTTTTTTCTTTTTCGCTCATTTTAAAACTCCTTTATTTAATCAGTTTTATTTTCAGTCCATGTCGTAGGTCTCTTGATAGCCCTCCATGGTCTTTGTCACCTTATCCACGTAATACTCGGTGTCGGGGTACGGTATCTTATCCAGCGTCTTGCCGTCGGAGGAATAGCTGCTGTCCGCCAGCCAGTTTTTTACCGCGTTCCAGCCCGCGTGGTAGGCCGCCAGCGCGTTCTCCACCGTGCCGAACTCCTCCATAAGCTGCGAGAGCAGGAAGGTGCCGTAGTCGAGGTTCGTTTCCGGGTCGTACATATCGTCCCAGACGGCGCCCGTCTCGCCCCTCCGGTAATCTATCCACTCAAACGTCTCTTTCGTCAGCTGCATAAGCCCCCGGGCTCCTACGCTCGACTCCGCGTCCGGCTCAAACCCGCTTTCCGTCTTGACCACCGCGTAGACGAGCGACGCGGGCAGGCCGTTTTCCTCGGCCTTCGCTTCTATCGTTTCGGCGTATTTGAGCGGATAGCGGGCGTCCTCCAGCCTGTCGGCGGCTTTTTTCATCATGAGGCCCGCCACTATCACAAACACCACCGCCGCAATCATCGCCAGTACCCGCTTTAAATCTCCGCTCACGCCGGTTCCTCCCCGCCAAAGCTTTCAGCCGCGCTTTCCGCATCTCTGGGCGGCGCGCCCATGTCTCCGGCGGCTATACGCGCAAATATCCTCTTTGCCTCGTGCCCCAGATCCGTCATCTCTGTGTTGTTTTCTATTATATAGTTTGAGCGGGCGGTATAGTATTCCTCCGCGTGCTGGGCCGCAACACGGTCGGCCGCGTCCCTTTTGGAAAGGCCGTCCCGCTCGATTATTCGTTTAAGCCGCGTCTGCTCGTCCGCCACAACGGATATGACCGTGTCGCAGAGCTTGTCGCAGCCGCTTTCAAACAGGGCCGCCGCGTCTATCAGCACATAGGCCGCTCCGCTTTTTTTCGCCTTCTCCAGCTTCGCCGCAATGGCCTTGCTTATATACGGAAACATTATCTTGTTTAAGGCCGTCAGCTGCTTTTTGTCCGCAAAGACTATGCGCCCCAGCCGGCGCCTGTCCAGCTTTCCGCTGTCGTTCAAAACTATGCAGGAGAAGCGCTCCACCACCTCTACAAGGCAGTCAAGGTCCCTGTCCGCTATGTCGTGGGCCACGGCGTCCGCGTCCACCAGCTCTATACCCTGCCCCGCAAGACAGTCGCGCACCGTGCTCTTTCCTGCGCCCGTCTGTCCCGTCAGGCCTATGACCACAAAATCCATATCAGTCTCCTCGCCCGTCTTCCGGCAGCGTTATTATGTCAAAGCCCGCCGCCCGCACCAGCCTGTTGTATACCGCCATACCCACTCCTGCTATCTCGGGCGAGTGGGCGTACACCCGCGCGGCGCCAAGGTCGTCCAGCTTTCTGAGCGCGTCGAATATCTCCGCCGCCTGCTCCTTGTCCGAAGCCACCGAGCCGTAGCACACGGTTTTCACCTTCAGCGCCGGCTCGTCCTCGGAAAAGCACAGGGCAAAAACGCCGTCGCCCGCGCGCTCGTTCACGTACGCCACATACTCGTCGCGGCCCGCTTTTATGAGGCTGACCCGGGCCTTCGGCGCGTAGTGCTTATATTTCATGCCGGGGCTGGCCGCCACCTCTCCGTCCGCCATCTTCTCAAGCACCGCGGCGGCAAGCTCCACCTCGCCCAGCGTATCCCGCAGCTGCTCCAGCGTGACGTAGCCGGGCCTCAGCAGCACCGGGCGCTCCCCCGCCAGCGTTATGACCGTCGATTCCACGCCCACGGAACAGGGCCCTCCGTCAACTATGGCGTCCACCCGGCCCATAAGGTCGTTTACGCAGTGCCTGAACGTGGTGGGCGACGGGCTTCCCGAAAGGTTGGCCGACGGCGCGGCAAGCGGTGTTCCCGCCAGCTCGATTATCCTGTGGGCCGCCGGATGGCTTGGGAAGCGTATGGCCACCGTATCAAGCCCTCCGCTGGTGGCGTATGGCACCTCCGGCCGCTTTTTCATTATTATGGTGAGCGGGCCGGGCCAATAGCGCTCCGCCAGTTTATACGCGGCGGCGGGCACCTCTGCCGCTATCCGGCCCATCATATCCATATCGGAGATGTGTACGATAAGCGGGTTGTCCGCCGGCCGGCCCTTGGCGGCAAATATACCGCGCACCGCCCGCTCGTTAAAGGCGTCCGCCGCAAGCCCGTACACCGTCTCTGTCGGTATGGCCGCAAGCCCGCCGTTTTTTAATATCTCAGCCGCCTTTTCCAGGTCGCCGGGCTCCTGTGCCCCAAGCAGCAATGTTTCCATATAAGTCACATCCAAATAATTTTGGCGCGTCACTGTTCGCCGGCCGCGGCCAGCCGCTCGGCCTGGTCGTAGGCGCGTATGGCGTCCAGCAGCTCGTCCATATCTCCGTTTAGTATGGCCTCTATTTTGTAAAGCGTCAGCCCTATCCTGTGGTCGGTGACGCGGCCCTGCGGATAGTTGTAGGTGCGTATGCGTTCGCTGCGGTCGCCCGTGCCCACCTGGCTTTTGCGCTCGGCGGCTATCTTATCGCTCTGCTCCCGCTGCTTTTGCTCGTAAAGGCGGCTGCGCAGCACCTTCATGGCCTTATCCTTGTTCTTATACTGGCTGCGCTCGTCCTGACACTCCACCACAAGGCCCGTGGGAAGATATGTTATGCGTATGGCGGAGTCGGTCTTGTTCACGTGCTGACCGCCGGCGCCGCTGGCCCTGTAGGTGTCTATTTGCAGGTCGGACGGGTTTATCTCCACCTCCACGTCCTCCACCTCCGGCAGCACGGCCACCGTGACGGTGCTTGTGTGTATGCGGCCCTGTGCCTCCGTCTCCGGTATGCGCTGCACCCGGTGGACGCCGCTTTCATATTTGAGCTTGCTGTAGACGCCCTCGCCCTCCAGCGAGAACGAGATCTCCTTGAACCCGCCCAGCTCCGTCTCGTTCGAGTTTATGACCTCGGCCTTCCAGCGCTTTGTCTCCGCGTACATGGTGTACATGCGGTACAAAACGCCCGCAAAAAGCGCCGCCTCATCTCCGCCCGCTCCGCCGCGTATCTCCATAATTACGCTGCGCTCATCGTTCGGGTCCTTCGGCAGCAGCAACAGGCGCAGCTCCTCCGTCAGACGCTCCAGCGCTTCCTTTGCCTCCTGCTCCTGCTCAAAGGCCATATCGCGCAGCTCCGTGTCCTTCTCCTCCGCGATTATCTGGCGTGCCTCCTCAAGCGAAGCCTCCGCCGCGCTGTATTCCCGATATTTCTCAACTATCGGGCCGAGATTTTTATATTCTTTCATAAGGTCCTTGTACTCCGCGGGGTCGTTTAACACGGCGGGGTCCATAAGACGCTGGTTTATATCGCCGTAGCGCTTTTCTATGTCCGCAAGCTTTTCAAACATCGGCCTTGTCCTCTCTTATTATCTGCTTTATGTGGCGCTCCGCCTTGCTGCGTGGAACCATAACTTCCCGTCCGCAGCCCTCGCACCTTATGCGGAAATCCATTCCGGAACGCAGCACCAGAAAGCGGTTGGAGCCGCAGGGATGCTCCTTCTTCATAACAAGTATGTCGCCCACGCGCACATCCATTCGTTCCACCGCCCTTTCTGCACATATATAACTAAATAATTATATCAGATAACGCCCAAAATGCAAGGCCCGGCCTTTACCTGCCGCGGCGAATCCTGTTCTCTTACCAAAGCGCGGCTCATATAATTCAACATCGGAAGGAGGATGGAAAAATGACGGATTATCTTCCGGAGGGCTCGAAGCTTGAGACGCCGGAAAACCGCGCCGCCCTGCGCAGCGCCTCGTCTTTAGAAGAAGCTTTTTTTCGCGGCCTTATCCTGGAGGCTCGGGCCATGGTTTGCGACGGCGCCCACAACCTTTTTTTGGACCTTGGGCCCATGCACGGCGTGATACCTCATGACGAGGGCGCCACGGGCATAGCCACGGGCTGCGTGCGCGACATCGCGCTCATCTCCCGCGTAAACAAGCCTGTCTGTTTTCGCATAGTCGGCTTTGAGCGGGACATGGGCGGCACGGTGCGCGCGGTCTGCTCCCGGCGTGCGGTGCAGGAATCCTGTCAGGCGGATTACATAGCAAAGCTCTCCCCGGGCGACGTCATTCCCGCCGTGGTGACGCATCTGGAGCCCTTCGGCTGCTTTGCCGACGTGGGGTGCGGTATCATCTCGCTGCTGCCCATAGACGCCATCAGCATCTCGCGCATATCCCACCCGGCGGACCGGTTTTGCGTGGGCCAGAGCATACGTGTGGTGGTACGCAGCCGCGACGAGCTGGGCCGCCTCTGCCTTTCCCACAAGGAGCTGCTCGGCACCTGGGATGAGAACGCGGCCTTTTTCTCGCCCGGCGAAACGGTGGCGGGAATAATCCGCTCGGTGGAGGAGTACGGCGTTTTTGTGGAGCTTTCGCCGAACCTTGCGGGCCTTGCGGAGCCATGTCAAAAGCTGCGCTCCGGCCAGCACGCCTCCGTCTTCATAAAAAACCTCATCCCCGAAAAGATGAAGGTGAAACTTATTATTATTGACGCTTTCGACGCCTCTTATTCATGCGACAGCCCCCATTATTTTATAGATTCCGGCCACATCGACCGCTGGCGTTACTCTCCCGCCTCCTGCCCCAAGCTCATTGAAAGCGTCTTTGGGGAGTGAGCGGCTTTTGATTCGGGCGCCCTCCGGCGGCCCGCGCTTTTCTCCGCTCCGTTATTCGCCAACGCGCCGCGCCCGCTCTCTTTCGCCGACGAAAGAAAACGGGCGCGGTTTTGTTTATATGCGGGACTCCGACAGCTATTTAGACTTTCCCAGCCTCTCCTTCAACCGCTGCATGTTGTCGATGATGAAGGAGGACAGCGTGACGGTGACGAGACAGTAAGCTATCCGACGAAACGGTATGTACGACAGCGACAGAGCCAGCACGGTGAGGTCCGTGGCCAGGTACGCCCTCGCTATCCTGCACTTCGCCGCCTTGGCTATTATCAGCGCCAGCGCGTCGTCGCCGCCCGAGGCCCCTCCCTCCAACACCACAAGCCCCGCGCCCACGCCCACAAACAGCGCGCCCACCGCGGCGGCCGCCAGCGGCAGCTCCGACAGATCCGGCAGCATGTAGCCCAGATACTCCCACAGCCGGTAGGTCAGCGAAAAGGACACGCTGGCGATCATGGCGCTCTTTAAAAATTCCTTTCCCATCAGCTTCCAGCCTATGGCGTAGCAGGTCATATCCATAATGAAACAGGACACGCTGGGCGACACGCCGAACCAGTGATGAATGAGCAGCGCCATGCCCAAAACGCCGCCCTCGGTGATGTTTGTGCGGTTGTGAACGTTGAAAAGGCCGAACGACAGTATCGCCGCGCCCAAAAACAGCAGCAGATAGTGGAGCGCGACCCTCTTTTTTTCTTTAAAACTCATAAATACTCTCCCTTAAATTTGACAATTCACATTATAAAGGATATAGTAACTATATTGTCAAGTGTTTTTTAGGAGGCGAGGCCGTGGGTGCGCGCTTTACCGTGGGCGAGATGGCAAAGATGAGCGGTATATCCAAACAGATGCTCATATTTTACGACAACGAGGGGGTGTTCTCCCCCAGCTTTGTGGGCGAAAACGGCTACCGCTACTACACCTCCGACCAGCTTGAGGTGCTGGACAGCGTGCTCATACTGCGGGAGCTGGGCGTGCCGTTAAAGGAAATAAAACGCCATATGGAGCATCTGGATTTTGAAAGCTCGCTGCATCTGCTGATAACGCAAAAGGAACAGGCCGAGGAAAAAATGCGTCGCCTCTCGCTTCTGCACGACCGGCTTACGGAAAAGATAACAAGCCTTCAGCGCCCCATGGAGCCCGGCTGCCGCCTGATGGAAAAGGACGCCGAGTATCTTATGGTCGTGCCCGTGGACGGCGACCAAAGCCTTGTGGCGCTGGATATCTCGCTGAAAACGCTGCTTTGGCGGTACTCCGACCTCGGCTGTCAGCATTTCTATGAGATCGGGAGCATGGGCCTTGTGGACAACATAAAGAGCGGCGTGTACGACAGGTATGAGTATGGCTTCCTGACGCTTAAAAAGCCGGGCAGCGCCGAAAACGCTTTTACAAAGCCCGCGGGAACATACGCCTCCGCCCTCCACAAGGGCACGTACCAGACCACCGGCGTCACCTACGAGGCCATGCTCGCGGCCATAGGCGGGGCAGGGTTCGCGCCCGCCGGCTACACCTACGAGTACAGCATATGGGACAGCCTTACCAGCCGCCCGGACGAGTACCTGACCGAGCTGCAGATCCGGATAGAGAAAAAATAATATGTATGGCGGAGAGTACCCCTCCCCACCAGAACAGCGGCAAATTTCCGCGCGGCGTTTTCTAGGAATACCGCGGCGGCCTTTTTACAGCGCGGCCACCTTGACAAACTCACCACAGAGTCTCTTAGGCGTCTCCGGTTCGCCCTCATAGGGCAGCTCGCCAAAAAACGGCTCCTCTTCCGGCGCGGCGCAGCCGGAGTTGGTGCCTATCTGCGCCATCATAGCGCACATGCCGGAGAGCCAGCACCCGCTCCCGTTGTAGCAGGTGTTCACCCCCGCCAGCGAGGAACCGCGATAATAGCGGCCACCTTCGGTGAGGTAGTTTTTAGCTATGCGGCGGCTCACCTCCGCAATGCACTCGCCCTTTGTGGCAAAGGATGGCCCGCTCCAGCCAAAAATATTGTTTTCCGCCTGACAGTAGCGGCCCCATCCGCTTTCAAAGGCGGCCAGCGCGGCCAAAAACACCGCTTTTACGCCGGTCTCCCGCTCCGCCATGATGAAATCCGCCGCGTAAGGGGCCAGCTCGCCAAGGGCCGGGGCCAGCTCCTCCGCTGTCAGGCCGCTGGGCGAGGTCAGATCCATGGCGGCCGCCTCCTCCGGCGACAGAGCGTAAGCGGAGACCGAAAGAGCGATTAAAACAGCCGCGGTCAGGAACAATTTTATAAACGTCCTCATTTTGAAAATCCCTTCCAAATAAGATCACAGGCGCCGATTATATACTGGCGCCTTTTTATTATTGGAAGAAACGCCAGTTTTATGCAGTCACATCAGCACCGGCTGGATCTGGCGGCCCTCCAGCGCGCCCTCTATCGCCTCGGCGCTGGCCGTAAAATCGGCCACCAGCGAGGCGGGCTTGTTGCTCGGCGAATCCTGCCGCAGGGGCACAAAGTATATGTTTTTGGCGTTTATCAGGGTGGCTATGCTCCTTGCGGAGGCCGACAGCGCGTCGTTCGTCGAGACGGCCAGCACCACCGGCCTGCCGTTGCGAAGGTGCGCCTTTACGGCCATGGTCACCGCGCTGTCGGTTATCCCACAGGCCAGCTTGCCCAAGGTGTTGCCCGTACACGGCTCCACCAGCAGCACATCCAAAAGCGCCTTTGGCCCTATGGGCTCCGCGTCCTTTATCGTGGTTATGGGCTCCCGGCCGCATATCTCGCTCACCTGAGCGCGAAAAGCCTCCGCAGTGCCAAAGCGGGTATCCGTGGCGGCGGCCGTCTCGCTCATTATCGGCGTGACGTCGTATGTTTTCGCCAGCTCGCGCAGCTCGGCAATGGCCGCCTTAAAGGTGCAGAAGGAGCCGCACATGGCGTACCCCAGCCTTACTCTGCCTTCAGCATCCATCGGACATCCCTCCTTTCTCATACAATATATTGAGTATAGTCTCTTTTATTATCCCCGCGGCCGTCTCCGGGGCCACCTTGCCCGGAAGGGACAGCGCCCAAATGACCTGCACGCCCAGCTCCTTTGCCGCCTCCATGTCCACTCCGCCCGGCTTGCTTGCCAGATCGACCAGCAGGCAGTCCCGCCTGAGCGCCGTCAGCGTCTCCCTGTCAAAAATAAGCGCGGGAACCGTGTTGTAGCACATGTCGAAACACGGAGCCGCCGGAGCCAGCCGCCTTGTGTGTATCGCGCGGGCGCCGTCCGTTTCGGCCCACGCCCTGTCCGAGCAGGAGCGCGCCGCCACGGTCACCTCGGCGTTAAGTGCCATGAGCATGCGGGTGAGCACGCGCGCCACCCTGCCGTACCCGGTCACGAGCACACGCATCCCCGCCACGGTGGTGGGCATTTCGTTTATAGCTATGGCCAGCGCGCCCTCCGCGGTGGGTACGGCGTTTTTGACCGCCAGCTCCTCCCGGGCAAAGTAATCCACGGCCTCCACTCCGCGCGCCGCCGCCTTTTCAAACAGCTGATACGGCAGCATGCCCCCCAGCAGCGTGGAGCCGGACTTCATGGCGTCCACGCACTCGGCGAGCGTGATGCTTTTTTCCGCGCAGGGCGCGCGCAGCAGGATTCCGTCGGCGGAACAGGGCAGCGGCAAAACCACCGTGTCCGCACCGGAAAGCGGCTCCACCGACGCTATGCGCACCACCTTCTCCGAAAGCGGTGAATCCTCGCCAAAGCCCAGGGCCAGCGTTTTATAACCCTCCGCCGCCAGCGAGGACGCCAAAAAAGCGAAGCGCATGTCGCCGCCTGCCACAGCGAATATATGTTTTTTCATAGAGAGCCTCCAATCTAAACGGGGATAACCATAATATGATCCGGCACTCCTCGTTTGTTCGTCACCCGGCCCGCGCTTTTTTCATATGATGGCACAAAGAGCGATTACATAGCGTGAGGTCTTTTTATGCTCATAGAAATAATTATCGTGCTGGCTTTCGTCATGTTCGCCGCCGTGGGCATGGCCGACGCGGCCGAATGGCTGATGCGCGTATTTTACCGCAGCCCTGTGCCCTGCAGCGTGCTGACCATTGTTCCCATAAAGGAAGGGGATGCCGACGGCATAGAGACACGGGTGCGCGGCATACTGGCGGAATCCTGCTGGGAGGCCATAGGCGCGGACTGCCGGGTGCTGCTTGTCGATTGCGGCGTCGGGCTGGAGGAGAGGCTGCTCTGCGAAAGGCTTTCCTTCGCCTTTGATGGGGTGGAGTACATAGCCAAAGAGGAATTGGGCGAAAAAGCGTCGCTCAGTTTACAAAACCGCCAAGCTGCGCTATAATGAATTTGTATATGCATATCGGCTGAAAGCGAAAGGGCGGTGGACGGCATGGCGGAGAGCGACGAGAAGGCTCAGCTTGAGCAGATCTCCGGCAGCGTGGAGTCCATCGTCTACCGCAAGGAGGACAGCGGCTTTACGGTGCTGGATCTGGACTATCAGGGCGAGCTTTTGACCGTGGTGGGCG
>CAYONL010000011.1:17736-27258 GCA_964405305.1 uncultured Oscillospiraceae bacterium
AACTGCCCTTTGTACAGCCGGGCGAGGAGGTTCTGCTGACCGGCTCCTTCGTGACCCATCCCACCTTCGGCCCGCAGTTCAAGGCCGAGCTTTGCGAGCGCAGCCTTCCCGCCACCGAATCCGCCATGATAAAATACCTTGGAAGCGGTGTGGTAAAGGGCATCGGCCCGGCCCTCGCCAAGCGCATAGTCAGGATGTTCGGCAAGGACACACTGACCGTCATCGAAAACGAGCCGGAAAAGCTTGCCGCCGTAAAGGGCATAACCGCCCAGCGCGCCAAAGAGATAGCCTCCGGCTTTGAGCAGGTGTTCGGCGTGCGGCGGGTGATGGTGGAGCTGCAGCAGTACGGTCTGGACCCCGCCATCTCCGTCGCCGTTTGGAAAAAGTGGGGCCCGTCCTCCGCCGACGTGATAAAAAACAACCCCTACGTGCTCTGCGATCAGGATATAGGCATGGAGTTTCCCGACGTGGACGCGATATTCGGCGCGGCGCAGGGCGATACGGCCAAAAACAGGCTTGCGGCCGGCGTCTGCTTCGTGCTCATACACAACCTGCAAAACGGGCACACCTGCCTGCCGGAGGACAAGCTGCTGGCCGCCGCCGCCACCCTGCTGGGTCAGAGCGAGCTTGCCGGCGTGCTTGAGGAGCTTTTGGACGAGCACCGGCTTGAGTCGCTGACCGAGGGCGGGCGCGCCTACGTCTATCTGCCCGACTACTTTGAGGCGGAGACGGCGGCGGCGGGCCGGCTTAAAATGATGCTCTCCGTCAACATGCCCTCCGAGCTTCCGCTGGACACGCCCATAGAGCTGCTTGAAAAAGAGCTGGACATAGAGTACGACGACACGCAGAAGCTGGCCATACGCGGCGCTTTGCAAAACCATGTCTTTGTCCTGACCGGCGGCCCGGGAACGGGCAAGACCACCACCCTAAACGCCATTATCCGCCTTTTGGAGGAGCAGGGCGACAGGGTGTTGCTGGCGGCTCCCACCGGGCGGGCGGCAAAACGGCTTTCCGAGGTGACGGGGCGGGAGGCCAAGACCATACACCGCCTGCTGGAGGTGGATGCGCGCAGCGGGCCGGTCGGCTCCTTCCGCCGAAACGAAAAGAACCCGCTAAAGTGCGACACGCTTATAATAGACGAGATGTCCATGGTGGACTCCATGCTGTTTTACGCCGTGCTCAAGGCGCTGACCTTCTCCGCCCGGCTCATTATGGTGGGCGACAGCGACCAGCTTCCCTCCGTCGGCGCGGGCAACGTACTGGGCGATATACTGGCGTCGGACATGCTTCCAAGCGTCACGCTGGACACCATCTTCCGTCAGGCGGCCGAAAGCATTATCGTCACCAACGCCCACGACATAGTGCGCGGCGAGTACCCGGAGCTTGCGGCCCACGACAACGATTTTTTCTTTCTTCCGCGCGCCAACGCCTCCGACACCGCCAAAACCATCATCCAGCTCTGCGCCAAACGGCTCCCGGCGGCGTACGGCTTTTCCCCACAGTGGGATATACAGGTGCTCTGTCCCGGAAAGCGCGGCGAGCTGGGCTCCTGGAGCCTGAATCACGAGCTGCAGGCCGTGCTCAACCCGCCGGATGGGAAAAAACGCGAGTTTAAGTATCAGGGCGGGGTTCTGCGCGAGGGCGACAAGGTCATGCAGATACGCAACAACTACGACACCGCCTGGGCCAGGGACGACGGCGAAATGGGCGCGGGAGTGTACAACGGCGACATAGGCATGGTAAAATCCATAGACCCACGCAACCGCACCCTTGACGTGCGCTTTGACGACAGGACGGCGCAGTACACCTACGATGGGGCCGGCGAGCTTGAGCACGCCTGGGCCGTCACCGTCCACAAAAGCCAGGGCAGCGAGTTTGAGGCGGTCGTGATCCCGCTTTATAACGAAAACCCGCGGCTTTGCTACCGAAATCTGCTTTACACCGCCGTGACCCGCGCGCGCCAGCTTCTCATAATCGTTGGGGAGCAGCGCTCGATAATGCGCATGGTGGACAACAACAGAAAGACCGTGCGCTACACCAACCTGCGCCGCCTGCTGGAGGACAGCGACTGAGCGGCGGCACAAAAATAAATTGCAGGAGGCACCTATGCCCTCAGATATAGGCATCGACCTTGGAACGACAAAAATTGTCATATACGAAAGCACCCGCGGCATAGTGCTGAGGGAGCCATCCCTCGCCGCGGTGGATACGCGCACAGGCGACATAGCCGCCGTGGGGAACGAGGCTTACAAAATGATAGGCCGGACTCCGGGAAAGCTGAAGGTGGTGCGCCCCGTTGTGGGCGGCGTCATCTCCGACTACCGGGTGACGAACGCGATAATCCGCTGGGCGCTGCGCAAGGCGTGCGGAGAATCGTTTTTAAAGCCGCGGGTCGCCATATGCGTGCCCAGCCTTATAACCGACGTGGAGAGCCGGGCCATCGTCTCCGCAGCCGTAGCGGGTGGCGCCCGCCGCGTTTTCTTAATAGAGCAGCCCATAGCCGCCGCCATAGGGGCCGGGCTTGACCTTTCCAAACCCAGCGGTCAGATGGTCATAGACATAGGCGGCGGCGTCACGGACATCGCGGCCATATCAATGAACGGCATAGTCTGCAAAAACTCCGTCAAGGTGGCGGGCATGAGCTTTGACGAGGAGCTTATACGCTACGTGCGGACGAAGTACGATCTTATAATCGGCGAGCGCACGGCGGAGGAGGCCAAAATGGCCATCGGCACCTGCTGGAGCTTTGACGACGACCGCACCTGCGAGGTCAAAGGACGCGGCGGAATGTCCGGCCTGCCCGCAAGAGCGGTGCTCACCTGGCAGGAGACGGCGGAGGTTTTTTACGACCTCGGCCACCAGATATCGCTTGCCGCACAAAGGGTTTTCGAGCGCACCCCGCCCGAGCTTTCCGGCGACATAAAGACAAACGGCGTCACCCTCTCCGGCGGCGGCGCCATGCTCTCCGGGCTGGACAAATACCTCTCCAAAAGCCTTGGTGTGGAGTGCAGGCTTGCCCCCCACGCGGACGAAACAGTGGCCATCGGCACCGGCAAGAGCTTCAAATTCTTCGGCACTCTGCGGGATGGGCTGGCGGAGCCCTCCAACCGCCTGCATGAGTGACCTGCCGTGACTGACGAAAGCTTTCCCGCCGGCCGTTGCGCGGACACCGGCTTTCTAAAAATAATCGCGGCCGCCGCCATGCTGATAGACCACACCGGCGCCGTACTGTTTCCCGGAGAAATACTTTGGCGGGTGGTCGGGCGCATATCCTGGCCGCTGTTCGCGTACTGCCTTGTGGTCGGCTTTATGCGCACCCGCAGCCTTAAAAAATACGCGGGCAGGATAGCCGTTTTCGGCCTTGTCTCGCAGCCGTTTTATCTTTTCGCGCTCTATCCCGACACCCTCGGTACCATTTTTTCGGGCGGCGCGGGACTTGACACGCTTTGGACCCAGGCACGGCTGGATATATTTTTCACGCTGCTTCTGGGCCTGCTGGCGCTTTACGGCCTAAGGCGCGCAAAATACGGCTTCACTCTGGCGGCGCTCATACTGTCGCTGGCTCCCTGCGTAAGCTACGGGATCATGGGCGTTTTGCTCATCATACTGATCTGGCTGCTAATGAAAACCCGGGCGGAGCTTTTCGCCGCGTGCCTCGCCCTGTTCCTCTGTTCCTATTTCCTCATGCCGCCCTACAACCTTTTGTTGTCCGGCGTCGGCATAAATATACAGGGCTTTTCCGCGCTCTCCGTGCCGCTGATGTGTATGCGCAACCACGACGGATGGCGTCCTCCGAAATACTTTTACTATGTGTTTTACCCGGCGCATCTGCTGGTTTTGGCCCTTATGAGGCTTTATATAATTTAGTTTATAATTACTATAAATATATACGAAAGGCGACATCATGGAAGAAGAAGTTGTAAGAAAACCCGCAAAGAGCCTTATTCGGCGCTTTTTGCCCTACTACAAGCCGTACCTCCCCACGCTTGTATTCGACCTGTTCTGCGCCGCGCTGACAACGCTGTGCGACCTCTCGCTGCCCATCATCGTAAAGGACATAACCAACACCGCGACCCAAAACATCGCTCTGCTGACTCCGGCGCTTATTTGGCGGGTCGGCGGAATATACATTATTTTGCGTATAATCGACACTTTGGCCAATTTCTATATGACCAAGATCGGCCACGTCATGGGCACAAAGATCGAGACCGACATGAGGCGCGACATTTTCGCCCACCTGCAAAAGCTGTCCTTCACCTATTTCAGCAACACCAAGGTCGGCCAAATAATGAGCCGCGTGACCCGCGACCTGTTTGAAGTGACGGAGTTCGCCCACCACTGCCCCGAGGAGTTTTTCATAGGCACGCTGAAAATAATCGCCTCCTTCATCATACTGTCCCGGGTGGATATCTGGCTGACGCTGATAATCTTCGCCATGCTGCCGCTGATGCTGTGGCTCACCATGCGCTACAGGGTAAAATTGGGCGAGGTGTTCAGCCGGGAGCGCCATCAGGTGGGCGAGCTGAACTCCCAGCTTGAGGACAGCTTGCTGGGCATCCGCGTGGTAAAGAGCTTTGCCAACGAGGATATTGAGGAGGAGAAGTTTGCCCGCGGAAACCTGGGCTTTCTTGCGGTAAAAAAGGAGATGTACCGCTTTCTCGCCTTCTTCCACAGCGGAATAAGGCTGTTTGACGGCATCATGTACATAACGGTCGTGGTGGCGGGCAGCTACTTTATGATGGCGGGCCGGATAAACGCGGGCGACTTTGTGGCCTATCTGCTTTACGCCACAACTTTGCTGGCCACCGTGCGCCGCATTGCGGAGTTTGCCGAGCAGTTCATGCAGAGCATGACCGGCATCCAGCGCTTTTACGAGATAATGGACGAGCCGGTGGAAATAGACGACAGCACGGACGCCCAGCCCATAGAGAACGTAAAGGGCGACATCACATTTGACCGCGTAACCTTCCGCTATGCCGACGGGAACGAAAACGTGCTCTCCGACGTGGAGCTGCATGTCTCGCCCGGCGACAACGTGGCTCTGGTAGGCCCCTCCGGCGGCGGAAAGACAACGCTCGCAAACCTGATCCCACGCTTTTACGACGTGACGGATGGGCGCATAACGCTGGACGGACGCGACGTGCGCGACATAACGCTTTCAAGTCTGCGCGGCAACATCGGCGTGGTGCAGCAGGAGGTCTATCTTTTCTCCGGCACCATAGCGGAGAACATAGGCTACGGCAAACCCGGCGCGTCCATGGACGAGATAGTGGAGGCCGCAAAGCTGGCCGGCGCCGACGAGTTCATAAGCGCCTTTCCCGACGGCTATAACACCTACACCGGCGAGCGCGGCGTAAAGCTTTCCGGCGGGCAGAAGCAGCGCATAAGCATAGCCCGTGTGTTTTTAAAGAACCCGCCCATACTAATACTTGACGAGGCCACCTCCGCGCTGGACAACGAAAGCGAGCATGTGGTGCAGCAGTCGCTGGAGCGGCTTTCAAAGGGACGGACCACCTTCACCATCGCCCACCGCCTGTCCACCATCCGAAACGCCAAGGTCATCCTCGTCCTGACGGAAAAGGGCATAGCCGAACAGGGCAGTCATGAGGAGCTGTTGGCGCAAAAGGGCGTGTACAGCCGCCTTTACGAGATGAGCGCGGGCGGCAAGCTCTCGGAATCGTAAAAGTCCATACAAAACGGCGCCCGCCTGTCTTTCGTGAGGAAGACAAGCGGGCGCATTTTTTCTGTTTTTAATTCAGCCGGTTTCCTCCGGCGGCAAAAACGACCGCACTTTGGCGCCCATCTGTGGCGTCAGGAGTCAGGAGAACGCGGTACAGGAAAGCGTCAGACTCAGATAATAGTTTTTCGCTATCTTTTAAAAAGGCGGCCATCCGAAGGGTTTCAGGGGCAGCGGAATGCCCCTGAGTTAAACGCGCCGCAGGCTCCTATTTAATTCTGGCAATTAATCAGCGGTTACTTAGAAGAAAGTTCGGCGCGACGGTGGCGTCCAGTATGCGCAGCTCCAAAGGCTCGCCGTCGGCCTTCACAGTGTAATGGCCGCAGTTTGGAAGCAGGTAGTCAAAGTACCCGCCCCTCGGTACGGCGAAGGTGGACATTATTGACATGATCGTTCCGCCATGGCAGACCACCGCGATTTTTTCAAGGCCGCGGCTCTCGGCGTCCCTTACCGCCCACAAAAACGCGAGGGCCGAACGCTCCCTTGCCGCCTCTCTGCCCTCTCCGCCGGGCGGGTCGCCTCCGTCCACCCAGTTTCGGTAGTCCTGCCTGTCCATCAGCTCGTCGTAAGTCTTCCCCTCAAACTCTCCAAAGCTCGTCTCATGCAGGCCGTCCACCACCACCTTGTCGGTTTTCGGAAAAATAAGCCCGGCCGTCTGCTCACAGCGGAGCATTGGGCTCCTGTAAACAAGCTCGACCTCCGGCGCTGACTTTGCGGCCTCCTGCGCCTGTTCCTTTCCGATATCGGCCAGCGGCTCGTCGGTGGAACCCACATAGCGCCGGGCCAGATTGCCGGGCGTGGCCCCATGGCGATAAAGCGATATCACCATTGGCCGTCACCCTTTAGCACCGTGGGTATGCCGCAGATAACGCGCTCCACCTCATCGGCCACGCGAGCCGCACGACAGCAGAATCTGCCCACGGCCTCCCTGTAGCGTCTCTCCTCCGGCACAGCAGGAACCACGCCCGAGCCCACCTCGTCGCAGATGACGATGACGCCCGGGTTTTGCTCCAGCACGCTGTCCATCAGAAGATTCGGGTCCGCGCCCTGCTCCAGGGCCGCCTTTATCGCGCTCTGCACCCCGTAAAATATCGGCATGGCGCCAGCGCTTTCAAAATCCCGGGCCACTTCCGCCTCGGAAAAGCCGGTACTTTCAAGCACATACGCGAGCTTTCCGTTGCCGGCGCCGCCAACTATCAGCTTCATAACAATCCTCCGATCTTCTGCACCAGCACCACCGCGAGCACCGTACAGAGTTCGCACATCTGTAAAAACCAGCCCTCAAGGTCGCCGGTTATCCCGCCGAACTCCCGAAAGCTCATCACCCTGTAATACACAAAAGTCAGGGCCGCCGCAGCCGACGCCGCAAGACCCATCCACGGCGAGACCAGCACCGCGTATACGGCCGCCAGCACGCCCCACGCTATACAGACCAGCCGTACCGTCACGGTGCTGGAGGCGTTTGTAAAGGTCGCCAGCATGCCGGTACCACGGGCGTTTTTAAAGCTGACCGCCGCCGCACCGGAAAGCGCCCGGCTCATTACCGGCGTCGCCGCCAGCACGAGCATGGACTCCGCGGTCAGCGCGACCTCTCCCCAAAGCGCGGTAAACAGTATCAGGTACAGCCCGCACCAGAATATGGCGAAAGCGCCGGCGTGGCTGTCTTTTAAAATCTCGAGCTTGCGCTCCCGCTCCTGATGGGAGGAAAGCGCGTCCACCGTGTCGCAAAAGCCATCCAGATGTATTCCGCCCGTTACGGCCGCGGGTATGAGCACAGCGCCCGCCGCCCGCAGCAGCGCGCCTATGCCGAACGCGCAGCACAGCCACAGCCACAGCCACAGCGCCAAACCTGTCACAACGCCGACAAGCGGAAAAAAGCAGAACGCCAGCGCCATATCCTCCGCTTCCCATTTCGTGTGAGGCATGGGTATTTTGGAGTACATGGAGAAGGCGATCACCAGCGAACGGATTATCCTCATCTTCCGTCCCCCTTTATCATAGTCGGTATGCCGCAGACCACCTCGAATACCTCGTCGGCGCGGGCGGCCGTCCAGCGGTTGAGCCGGGCCAGCGTGTCGCAGTAGCGCCGGGTGCCCTCGCCATAATCCCCGTCGCCGGAAAAAATGTCGTTGGAGACTACGACGAGCCGTCTGCAGCGTTTAAACAGCGCCTCCAGCCCCTCCGTGATCTTCTCCACGGCCTCATCGGCGCCATGTTCCCCCTCCGGCGCGAAAAGCTCGTTGGCCGAAAGGTTCCCCAGGCACTCAAGCAGCACGGTAGCGCCCTCCGGCACCTGTTCCGCGGCGAAAGCCAGGTTGCGCTGGGCTTCCACCGTGACAAAGCCCTTTTCCGCGCGCATCCTTCTGTGCCGCTCCACCCGGCGCACCGACTCGGAATCATATATCTCCATGGTGGCTATGTACACCCGCCGCGGGTTTGGGTCGCCGGTGACAAGGCTTTCTGCAAATTCGCTTTTCCCACAGCAGGAGCCGCCGTATACAAATTCTATCATCATGGACCCCCGGTGTTATTTTTGCGGCGTGTAGGCCTCTATTTTTATGTCGTCGAAGGAGCACATGTTGTGGTACACCGCCAGCGCCATATCCAGCAGCGGCAGTGCGGCCACCGCGCCCGTTCCCTCGCCCAGACACATATCCGCGCATATAAAAGGGCGTTTGCCCAGAAACTGCAAAACCATCATGCCCGCCGGCTCCTTAGACACGTGTGTGGCCAGCATATAATCCCTGCACTCAGGGCATATGGCTGCCGCCGCAACAGCCGCCGCCGCGCTGATAAATCCATCGATCAGTATCGGGACATGGTGCACCGCGCCGCCGATAAACACTCCGGCAAGCCCGGCTATATCCAGCCCGCCCACCTTTGCCAGCACGTCCAGCCCATCGCTTTTGTCCGGACTGTTCACCCCCACGGCCCGCTCTATGGCGTTTATCTTCCGCTCCAGCCCTTCCGCCGAAAGGCCGGCGCCTCTGCCCGTTACCTCCGCCGCCGGAACGCCCAGCAAAACCGAGACTATGGCGCTGCTGGTGGTGGTGTTGCCTATGCCCATCTCCCCCGTGGCAAAGACGCCGTAGCCCTGCGCCTTAAGTTCGCCCACAAGGTCCACGCCCGTCTCTATGGCGCGCAGAGTCTCCTCTCTCGTCATGGCCGGGCCCTTTGTCATGTTGCGGGTGCCGCGCCGGATATTTTTCTGAATTATCCGCTCACCCGCCACGGGCCTTGCCACGCCTATATCCACCGGAAAAACCTCCGCGCCCGCTATCTTTCCCATGTTGCAGACGGAGGAAGCCCCTCGGCTCATATTTTCCGTAACAATGGCTGTGACCTCCTGACCGGTCTGGGTCACGCCCTCCTCCACAACTCCATTGTCGGCGCACATGGCTATTACGGCCCGCTTTCCCAGCCGCACCTCCGGCGTTCCCGTCATGCCCGCTATATCTATAACCGCGTCCTCCAGCAAACCAAGGCTTCCCAAAGGCTTCGCCACGCTGTCCCAGTGCTTTTTCGCGGCGAGCTTTGCCTCCCTGTTTGCGGGAGACACAGTTTTCAGCGCCTCATCCAATGTCACAATATCACCAGCCTAACATGATAATACAATATATTAATTGTACTACAAAAGGCGGCGCTTGTCTATTTTGGCGGGGTTCCGTTTTTGCTGTGTTCCGTTCTTGCTATTTTATCCCGGCCCGCCTTCCTCCGAATACGTCAAAAGGGCCGTCCGGGTGGAGAGCGCCCGGGCGGCCTTTGTTACGCTTTATAAAAGCTTG
>CAYONL010000012.1:0-25017 GCA_964405305.1 uncultured Oscillospiraceae bacterium
AAAACTGTAAACGATGTCCTTGCTCTACCTGTAAACTATGTTATTACTCTATACAATGACCAGCTTTCTTTCAAAGGCGAAGAAAGTAAGCGCGGAAAGCAGCACAAGCGTAATTATCGCGAATATCACCCTGAGAAGCGCGGACTGTATCTCTGTCTTTACGTTGGGCATCAAAAGGTCCACCGCCACGATAGCAACCGGCTCGCCCTTGCTGTTGTAAACAGGCGAACAGGCGGTGGCGATATACACCTCGTTGTCATAGCCCGCAACTATCTCCTCCGGCGGGTCCGCGCTGAGGAGGCTGTACACATATTCCTTTGCGCCGTCGCCAAAGTCGCTGTAGGGAACCAGTTCGCCCATCTGATAGTAGTCTCCATTTTTCGGAATATCCAGCAAAAAGATGATGCCTTCTTCCGTCGGAATACCCAGGTAGAAATCCAGCAGGTTGGAATTCATCACATTGGCGGTAAAGTAACGCCGTATTTCGTTGTAATACTCATTGGGCTCGCTCGTCCCGCCGTAGGATTCCAGGATGTCGCCGTCAATGTACGCCGCCGCGCTTTTTGTAAAAGCAAAGGCATCGGTGTGGCTCTCCGTGCGCTTGGTTTCAAGGTGCTGGAGCACCACCACAGTGCCGATACAGATCACCATGACCGCGGCATATATCGTGAAACCGATAAATATTGATCTTTGCAGCGTGTGTTTTCTCATTGCAGATCCCCCAAAATTTTTAAGCTCCCATCATACCGCAGCCCGTGGAACAGCGTTAAGCCGTTCTGTTTTTTAAAAGAGCGATGCCGCTCTTATTTATTTAAACGCTCATCGGTGGGCGTCAACAAACGGGATCAATTTATTGCGCAGCAGGTCAAGGGCCATTTCGCGTTTTTCAAGCGGCCAGCGCTCGCCTTTAAGCATGCTGGTCACACAGCGGAACCACGCCAGCGGGTAAAGCCACTTTACGTCGGGATCTTTAAGTTCGGCCTCCTCAAGCGTTTCGCAGCCGAAATACCTCTGTAAGAATGTTTTTAAAATGTAGCTGACGGTTGCCGTGGGCATTTTATAGAAAGCGTAGTATTCCTCCTTTTCGTCGGCGGCGAAGTGCATGGAAAACAGGATGCGCGATATATCGAACATCGACAGCCCGGTGGAAAACTCCCCCATATCTATAAGGCAGCACTCGCCGTCCTGAACCATGATGTTGTTTATGTTCAGGTCGCCGTGGATACAGGTGTTTTTGTCGGGAACCAGCTCGAGGAAATCAAACAAATACCGGCGCTCCTCCTCCGTGATCCCACCGACGTTCCCAATGTCCGCGCGGTTGATGTCCTTAAACAGCGGGAGCGAGTTATCCGTACATTTTATGGAATGTATCTGGCGGCACACATCGGCGTACATGTCTATGTATTTATCCAGGTTATCCGGGTCGCCGCGCATCAGCTCGCCCAGCGTCTGGGACTTGATCAGTTCGTACACCACGCCGGTTCTTCCGCCCGATTCCACAATATCATAGGATATGGCGGTCGGCACGCCCATAACAAACGCCTTTTTAGCCAGCGCCTTTTCGGCTTCGATCTCCTCCTTGCCGACACGTGGGTAATACAGCTTGACGATGGTCTCGTCATCAATGCGGAAACACTCGCCGCAGGCTCCGGCTCCGATCTTATCGCAGCCCTCAACGCTTATCTGCCGCGCGGCCATGCTGACCTCCATTATCTCGGTAAACCCCGTAACGTCGAAAACACTTTTCACCTCAGGGTTGACGTTGATCACCTTGAACATCATCCCTTTGCAGCGCTTCTTCATGGCGAGGATAACGCGCAGCCCGGCGCTGGACGTGTATTCAAGTTCTTTTGCGTCAATAATTATGCCCGCGTCTCCCGTGGGTTCGCCGGAAACAGCCGTCTCGACCTCTGCGGCGTTGGCAGAGGTGATGCTTCCGCAAAGGGTAACCACGGTGACGCCATCCTGGTGGGTGATTTCGATGTTCATGCTTCTTCTCCTTTTTCCTCTGTGTCGCCAAAAACCCGGTCAACGGTGTTTTTTAGTTCACGATACATCGGCTTATTTGAAATGCCGCGCAGCGAAGCCACAAGTCCGCGGAAAAACCATTCCTGTTTGTCCCGGCCACGATTAAACTTCGCCCAAACCGCGTCCCCAATCTGCTCCAGCTGCCGTTCAACGCATCTTAAATTGCAGAGCTTGTCGGCGCACATCAGCATAGGATAGGACTTGTCGTCGGAATTTGCGAGTGAAGCAAGAACCTGTTCTTTGCGCTCCTCCCAAGTGAGGCTTTTATCCTCGCTGTCCAGCATGACCAGACTGACCGTCTCATCCGGAAAACGGGAGGACAGTTCCTCTCGTGTAACGTGCGCGTCCTCCACAACGTCGTGCAAAAGCCCGGCGCAGATCAGCGGATCGTCGGCGCCGTTTTTTGCAAGCTCCAGCGCCACCTCGACCGGGTGCAGTATGTAGGCGCTCCCGTCCTTGCGGAGCTGTCCTTTGTGGGCCTCATAGGCGAATGCAAGCGCTTCATTTATCATAATTGCTCCTTTAATAACGCAGCATTATTATAATCGTAATTCTAATTAGTAATAAAACGCAGGGCTGGCAAACGGCTGCAGGGTGAAACTGCCCTAAAAACGGCGCTGGCGGTCATTCCCATCTCGTTGGCCTGCGCAAACACAATTTTTTTGTCCGTTCCATCTGTTTGGAGCACGGTTTCAAAGTACGCCTGCGTATCGCCCTTCACGGCAAGCGGCGTTCGCTCCGGAAAATTGCGGTACAGACCGGTGGATTCCGTGTCTGTTACCGTCAGTATGGCCGCGAAATAATTATAGTTTTCCATCGTCTGCCACCCACTCTTTTTGCGTCTGCTTTATCTGCGCAAGGCACAGAAAGAACAGGACTACGTTTCCGACAAAGGCCGCCAAAGCAAGCAGCGAGAAAAAGACTGTCAGTTTATCGACGGATATGCTGCTCATGAGCAGATAGACCCCATCGTCGGCGGAGTCGGGCAGCAGCAGGTGCGGAAGCATAAAGGTGGCCGCGTAAAGCAGATTTAACAGCTTTAACCTGGGCGACGCGGACAGGTACTTTGCGCTTTTGAAGCTGACGAAAAGAAACGCCGCGGAATGAACCAGCGGAAACAGCACAAACGACAGCAGCATCCGGTAGTAGCCAAAATTCAGTACCCAGGACATAAGCGCCACGACGCAGAAAAACACGCTGTCCAGCTTGTATGCCCTCGGCGAAAGGTCTTTTTTATAGCCGCAGACCAGCCGCCAGACGACAACGCCTAAAAGCAGCGCCACAAGGACCTTCGCCACGGTTTGCAAAATGGTGCTCTCGAGCTCAGCTATCATTTCTTCGCCTCATTTCATTATTAAAGCACCCTCGCGCCTTTTGAGGGAGCGCCCTTTTCGCCAAAGAGGTCGTATATGTCGCAGGAGTCGCCGTAAAACAATGCGTCCGTCCGAAGGGACTTCATCCATTCGACCTCGTCAGGTTTTTCCGAAAGGCGGAATCGGATGGGCAGGATGCGTCTGTCTTTGCGGTGCTGTGCAGGATGCTTCCAAACAGCGCAAGGCGCTCATTTTTCAAAGGGAATCCCTTTCAGACGACGCTTATCGGCATACATAGCCCGGTCCGCGTCTGAAACCAGCTTTTCACCGTCACAGCTCGCTTTGGAGAGCGCCGCGCCTACCGCAACTATACAGGGCGGGTCGGTTGGGTCATCCAACAGGCAATCGTAAAAATACGCGTGCGTGTCATGCAGCGTCTCCTCGGTGCAGCCGTTTATCATCATCACAAATTCATCGCCGCCTATCCGGTAGGTCCGCGCGGAGGCCGGAAGCTTTGCGGCCTTGGCCACTGCGTCCGCAAGGCAGATGATCAGCCGGTCGCCGGCCTCGTGGCGGTAAAGGTCGTTGACCTCCTTGAGGTTGTTCAGGTCGAAATAAAGCGCGCCCGCACCCGCGCGGTCGTACAGCCCGGAGGCTATGTCCATATTGAACTGGTTGC
This sequence comes from uncultured Oscillospiraceae bacterium, assembly GCA_964405305.1. Lineage (GTDB taxonomy): Bacteria > Bacillota > Clostridia > Oscillospirales > Ruminococcaceae > UMGS1668. The sequence goes on from CAYONL010000012.1 coordinate 4,021, forward strand.
GGTTAAAAAGCCCGGTCATGCGGTCGTGGATGGCCTCGCTCTCCAGCGCTCTTTTTATGCGGTGGCTTTCCTCCAGCAGGGTCTGCAGGGCCGCAAGCTGGGACACCGACTCATGGCTCAGCGCCATAACGTCGTCCATGCTGTTGAGGTTCGCCGCGCGCAGCAGCCGGTCCCCATCCAGAAACAGGAGATTTTTCACCTTGAGCCAGCGTTCGTTCTGTTCGTCGTAGCAGTCCCACTGATACAGCCGCGAAAGGGTCAGCTCCGGACAGAAGGCGCAGGGCGAATCCTTGCCGAAAAAGGCTTTGTGGCAGGTTTTTCCCGCGCCGACCGAGGTATCGTTTGTCCAAAGGATCTCCTTTGTGACCTCGTCGACGATAAACAGGCGCTCGGCGCAGCGGGAAAGCGCGCTCATGAATTGTTCGTTTAACATATCCACACTCACTCTATGGTGAGAATGTCTACAAAGCCTGTAACTTCAAATACTTCCATTACAGTTTCGTTGACGTTCTTGATGGCCATTTTTCCCTGCTTGTTCATAACCTTTTGCGACGCAAGCAGCACCCGAAGTCCCGCCGAGGATATGTACTCCAGCTCTTTAAAATCCAGCGTCAGCTCGGTCGCGTCCGCAAAGCAGTCGGAAAGCTCCGTCTCAAGCTGCGGCGCGGTGGTGGTGTCCAGCTTTCCGATGAGGGAGAGGGTGTAGGCTGTGCCGTTTTTTATCTTGTCAATGGTCATAAAATAACCTCCTAATATTTACCGGTCACTGTTCCGCGGGTTCGCCGGGCGTCGCCGTTTTACCTGCCGTCTGCGGCACCTTTGCGTAAAGATCTTCAAACAGAAGCTCGTTTTTGCCAGGAATAGGGGCGCTCGCATCTTAAATAATGAGCATGGCCCGGTGTACCGGCAAAGCACGATGAGATGGATCAGGTTTTACGCGATTTGTGCGGCGTAAGACATGTTGCGGTCCGGCTCGCCGCCATCTGTCTATATAATATCGGACAGCACGGCCGACAATGGACGGAACAAAACGATATGGGAATAAATGCTATAATAGGCAGAGGCGTAATTTAGCACCTCTGCCGAAGGAGAAAGAGCGGTAAAAAACTGCGTTTTCCAGACCGGGCGAATAAAAACAGGGCCACGCCGCCGCTCGGCATAATACTGTGCCCGGATAAAGGCCGTGAGCACGCAAGGGAAAAGTCGTTCGTCTAAAGCGGGTTGCCGGGCCTTCAGAGACTCATACGGCATAGCGTCCCTTATTTGACGGTCAGTATATTGTCGAAGCCGGTAATTTCAAATACCTCCCGCACCGAGTCGTTGACATGGATCAGCACCATCTCGCCCTGTTTGCTCATGGCCTTCTGGGCCGAGAGCAGCACCCTGAGCCCAGCCGAGGATATGTATTCCAGATTTTCAAAATCCAGCGTCAGCGCGGTGGCGTCGGGTAAACAGGAGGCGAGCTCCGTCTCCAGCTCGGGCGCGGTGGCGGTGTCAAGCCTGCCGGTGAGGGCAAGGGTGTAAGCGCTGTCATTTTGCGTTTTGTTGATCGTCATAGTTGTGCAGCCTTTCATTCTTTTATTGTGTCAGCGTGTTTTTCAGCGGTTATTGTTTTGGCCTTTGGGGCCACAAAGTTTAAAAATGCAGAATATCATCGAGATCCTGCAGCTGCTCTGCGGTGACCGGCTTTTGCCAATAGGCGTCGGCGGCCAGCTTCTCCGAGCGCTCCTTCATCGTCTCGTCCTCCGCTATGACAACCACCGGAAGCTCCGGGCTGATCCTGCGTATATTGCGCAGCAGCTCGATCCCATTTGCGGGTCTCATCCTCTCCGCAGTTAAAACCACATCCGCCGGGTTGTTCGCAATGTATTTAAGCGACAGCATAGGGTCCATAAACTGCAGGCACTCGCTGTCAGGGAACGCCCGCTTGAGCAGTAAAGAAAGGGCCGCCATCTCGTTTATGTTGTTGTTTACAAGTACAAAGATCATTTAATCACCCACATATATAAATCTTTGCGCGTATCTCATTCTGGTCACTCCGAAAGGATCAGGGAGAAAGTTCCGTCGCAATCGGCCGTGAACACGATGTAATAATCTGTCTCATCGTTCAGATCGTCGGCGTTGAACCAGGCGTCTGCGCTGCCGGAGTTGTCGTCAAAATACTCAATCTGCGTTATACCGTTTTCGTCGGCGCGCCACTCGTATACCGACAGGTTGCCGGAACCGACATAGCCCTCGCCCTCAATTGATACGGAGGTAAACGCCATACCGTTAGCGAGGTAATAGTAGGTTTTTCCTTTTTCCACCGTTATGCTGTGCGAAAGCACACGTTCGCCCGCGTTGCCGGTGGGTGTGTCGTCAAGGCGAATGGCATTTACCACAGAGGAACCGACAACGGCAAAGCCATCGCAAGGCTGGATGATCAGATGCAGCTCGTTTTCATCGAAATAGTCGCTTTGCGCCCCGGTCCACATCAGTTGGACACTATAAACATTGTCGACCACGGAGTAATAGGAGACGAATATTTTGTTGGCGTCATCATCTATTATGCGGCAATCCTCGACAGGCACTTCTGCTCCTGTGCGGTCTTTGTTGGCGGCGGCGTACAGCCGTTTTTCCAGCTCGCTATATACAGTCACATCCGCGCTGTCCCAGCGGATATCAATGCTCACCGGCCCGTCCATATTCTCCATCAAAACCGATCTGACCTTCAGCGTATCCGTCTGCTCCGGCAACACAAAGCTGTCGGGCATCTCATACGCGGCCAGCCATTTGGCAAGCTGCTCATTATCGGTGCTCAAACCTCTTTCGGCAACGGCGTCCTTTGCACAGCCGGAGAAGGCCATGCTTACAAGCAGCACAAGGCAAAGCGCGGACACAAGGCGAAGCATTGTTTTTTTCATATAATCTCCTCATTTACGATAAATTTAAAATTTATTTTAATAAACACGGAGAAAATGCCGCCCGACCCTATTGTGAGCACGAGCATGAGCACGGGACGGCCGCAGGCACAAAGCGCTTTTTTGGCGGGCAAGGGTCTCCGCAATTCCTTCTCTTTATAGAAAGACATAGTAATACTTATTTATTTTATTCTACGCAGTGAAGTTCACAAAAGCAGCACACTTTTTCCATGTTACACCAAAAAGACAAAGTGCCGGTTTTTTTGTCCCGACACTTTGTCACAAACATATCAGTTCCTACGTTCAAGTGTCCCAAGGGTCATTTCCGCCCAGTCAAACTGACTCATATATTCGCCGCAGTAAGCGTTGATCGCATAGATCATGCCTTTGTTCCAGTCGTAGTAGTCGCAGCTCAGCTTTTCCGGCACAACATATAATGAACCTCTGCGCTTCATGACCACATCGTCGCAGCCGAGAGCCGCCAGCGTGCTCATTAAGTCCAGGCTCAAATTGCTGAGGTATGAGCGTTTTTTGTCGCCCGCCTCGTCCTCCCATAAAATCGCCATAAGCTCGCCGTTTGGGCAGACGGTGCCCTTTCTGTCGATCAAATAGGCAAAAAGCTCCTTGGTCTTTTGGTACTTGAATTTTACGGGCTTGTTGTCAAAAAACACGTCAAAGTTGCCAAAGCACTGTACCCGCAGCAGGGAGGATGGATCAGAAACAACCGGATGGCGCAGGTTTTCCATGGATTCCAACACCTTCTCGACCGTTGCGGGCTTCAAAAGATAACCGCTGGCGTTCACATCAAAGGCGTCAATGGCATATTCGCTGTAGCCGGTGACAAAGACGATGTTGGTGACCGCGCGCCGCTCTTTAAGCAGCTTCGCAAGCTCCAGCCCGTTCATATCGCGCATCTCAATATCGAGAAACGCGACAGCGCAGGGAGTGTTTTCTGCAAATTCCAGCGCGGACGCGCCGCTGCGGAAGGTATGTACAGCGGCATCCGGAATAGCACGCTTCAGTGCGGATTCCAGCCCCTCCAGCGCGTTTACTTCGTCATCAACGGCAAGTATGTTCATAGCTTTTTCTCCCTTGGAACCTTTATTGTGGCGACTGTTCCCACAGCCTTTGTGCTGTCGATAGTCAGCGTTCCGCCAACCATGGAGGCGAGGCGGGAACGCACGTTGTCGATACCGACGTGGGTGCGTCCGTCTTCCTGGGTGGCTGCAGGGTCATACCCGACTCCGTCGTCGGTCACTGTGACCGTATAGAACCGCTCGTCCGCCCGCGTGGCTATGGTAACTGTGCCGCCGCCTTCCTTTTTCCCGACGCCGTACTTTACCGCGTTTTCCACCAGCGGCTGAACGGTCAGCGTGGGCAGAAGAAAGCCGGTGGCTTCGATATCGTAGACTATATTCAGATCCGACGCAAAACGCATCTTCTCCAGCGAGAGGTAGATTTGGACGTGCTTCAGCTCCTTTGTAAACGGAATAGGCGAGGAGCGCTTGAGCGAGTCCAGATTTCCGCGCAGGTAGTCTGAAAAATCATTGATCGCCTTCTGTGCCTCCAGCGGGTCTTTTTCGCAGAGATGGCTGATGGAGCTTAGGGCGTTGAACAGAAAGTGCGGCTGGATTTGACTGAGCATGATGGAGATCCGGCTTTGCGCCAGCTCCTGCTCGTACTTGATTGTCCGCGCCGTCTCATTTTGCTTGTTGACTATGCTGTAATATAGAACGCACGAGACCATCATGGTCCCGGTCAGAAGAAACCTTACGTAAAACAAGGTTTCAACCAAAGTGGCGAAAATGTTTATTATTATAATAAAGGTAAACAGCCTGTTTACTTCGGATTTGGACTCCTTCTGTTTTAAAATAGCTTCAACGACCAGGATGAACAGGCATATTCCTGAAACTATGTGCGGCAAAAACCGAAGCTCTCCACCTCCCCAGTAATTTTGCTCGTTAATGCTGCAAATCAAATGGGTGTATTGGTTGGTGAACGCAAAGCACGCAAGCGCGATGGAGGGCAGCCATAATAATATGCGGTTTTTCTTGTCTGGGAGAATCATGTGGTTCATCACGGTGATGGCCACCGGCCGCAGTGTGTAGCACATGGCGGTTGTAAAATAGCGCCAATCGTTGCGCTGCGGCAGACTGCTCAAATAATACTCCCACGTATCAAAAAAAAGCAGCAGGCAGACCACCGCGATATATGCGATGAAATAATGGTTGGTTTTTCCGTCCACTTCTCTGTTGGATAAAATGAAAATTATCAAGCCAATGATAAGGAAGACAGTCAATGAAATATTCACGACTATATTATTTAAATCCATAGAGCCTCCATATCAGGGAAACCGTTCATCCTGCCTGATGTCTTTCCTGCGGCGCGGGTGAATCATTTTAAACGAACCGGCGAAAGAAATGGGGAAATGACAAGCGGGCGGGCTTTACCGGGCGCGGCCCGGTTACAGCAGGCTTTGCGGATAAAGACACATACTGACATACGGGCCATGCGTTTCCCCAGCGGAAAATAGTATAAAAACACATTTTATATTATATATTGGACTAATCGTGTTTTCAAGGCGGCGCGGCAAAAAATATTTTTCTGTCTGTCCGGACGGATGGGTGCGGCGGCTGCCGGATTTTTATCGGTATGCCCCGGGAGATAACCAGCCGGCCGGAGGAGCTTCGCCGGGACCGGCGCGTTCCACTGTCCGGCGCGCCTGTTCGAGGCTTGCACAAAAAAGAACCGCCCGCCCCGGCAAAACAAATAACAGACAAAACGCCCTCTGCTGTAGTAAATCAGAACTACAACCGAGGGCGTGGCTATATGGAGAACAGAGAGGGCGACCCTCCGCAGGCGGAAGCGCTTTCCCGCAAACCGAAAGGCGGGCGGTACAGCCGTCAGTTTTTCTGCCGGCAAAGACAAATTTTTTATGTTTCGGAATATGGCCGAGCTTTCCGCCAAGCCTTTACGGCAGCAGCGTGCCGGCCGAGTTTCCTGTGGCGCCGCTTTCGCCGCCGAAGAAATAATCCTCAAAGATCGCGCGGGCAACAGGCGCGCCCGTGTAGCCGTGCCAGCCCTTCTCTATGATTACGGAGACGGCAAGCTCTGGCTCATAGGCCGGCGCGTAGCAGATAAACGTGGAGTTGGGGTAGCCGGAGGTCGTTTCAGGCGTGCCGGTCTTGGAGGCCACATCCATGTCAAAGCCCTCCCAGTAGACGCCGGAGGACTGCTTTGTGGAGGCGAGCATTCCGTCCCGCACCGTCTCATAGACGGAGTCGGGCATCTTCATATCGGAGACGGTCTCCACCGCCGTCTCCTTTATCACCCTGTCGAAGTTGTAGGAGTTTATGCTTTTCACTATGTGGGCGTTCACGCGGACCCCTCGGTTCGCGATGGTGGCGGCGTAGTTGGAAAACTGAACGGGGTTAAAGGAGTTGTAGCTCTGGCCTATGGCCGTCTGCAAAACGTCGCCCTCCTGCCAGTCCGCGCCCAGCTTTTCAGCCGTGTCGGGGCCTGAGACATGGCCTATGTTTTCCGGAAGCTCTATCCCCGTCACCTGGCCCAAACCGTAAAGCGAGGCGTATTTCTGTATCCTGCTTATACCGAGCTGCCTTCCCGTATCGTAAAAGAAGACGTTGCAGGAGACGCCCAGCGCCGAAATGACGTTTACCGAGCCGTGCACGCCCAGACATTTCGGCTGGTAGTCGTTGTAATAGGTGTAATAGCCGCCGCAGGCGATGGTGCTGTAGCGGGAGATTATGCCCTCCATCAGCCCGGCGGTGGCTACGACCGGTTTAAAGGTGGAGCCGGCGGCGTAGGTGCCGTTTACGCAGCGGTTGAACAGCGGGTTGTAATCCGTCTCCAAAAGCGCGGCATAGTCCGTCTTATATGTGGCGAGGTCGTAGGACGGGTAAGTGGCGCAGGCCAGTATCTCGCCGGTGCCCACCTGTGTCACCACGCAGGCGCCGCCCTCCGCCTCCTTGCCCTTGCCCTCCTCGGCCGTGGCGCGAAGGTTGAGTATCTGCGCCTCCAGCGCGTCCTGCGCCACCTTTTGCAGATGGCTGTCCAGCGTCAGCACCACCGTGTTGCCCGGCACAGGCTCCTTTATCACCTTGGAGTCCAGCAGCACGCCCGCGGAGCTGAACGTCAGCAGGCGGACCCCGTCCTTGCCGCGCAGCTCGCCCTCATACGCCTTTTCAATGCCGCTCTTTCCGATGTGGTCGTTGAGGCCGTAGACCTCGTGGTCCAGCTGGGCGTACTCCTCCTCATATATCGGGCCTATAAGGCCGATTATGTGGGGCGCTATGTCTCCGCTGGGGTACTCGCGCACGGAGCTTTCCACCACGTCCACGCCCGGGAACTCAAAGCCCCGCTCGTTTATTATCGTCATGGTCTCGGTGGAGACGTCGGCCGCGAAGGTGTAGGGCGTGCTGATGTTGAAGCCCTGCCTCTCCATCTCATAGCGGACGCCGGCGAGCTTCCTGAAATCCTCGTCGCTGTAGCTCTGAAGGTCGTACCGCTCCTTGAGCCAGTAGACCACGTCCTCCGCGGTGGCGAAGGAGGCCAGATTGTCCAACTGCTTTTTCAAGGCGGCGACGGAGGCGTCCCTTCCCTCCACAAAGATGAAGGGCGCTTCCTCGGTAAGGGGAAGCGTGTCGTTCCACTCCTCGTCGGCCGCCTCCAAAATATTGAACAGCCGCAGGATTATATCGTTCTCCTGACCCTTGGGCATGGAGGCCCGGTCAAAGGTTATGTCCAGGCTCACCCTGTTGGTGGCCAGCGCCCGGCCATAGCGGTCAACTATCTCGCCCCGGGCCGCGCTTATCGTCTGCGTGGTGGTGTAGCCCTCGTCCACAAGCTCCTGATACGCCTCGCCCTGCACTATCTGCATGGACATGAGCCTTAAAAGATAGCCGCCGAACACGGCGAACATCACGGCGAGCAGCGCGGCAAGGCGCAGCTTGTTTTGCTTGTTCAAAATCCGGCCTCCCTTTCGTCCGCGGACTCAAAGCCCCGGTGGATACCCCGGGCGATGAAGTAAAATATTGGCGTAAAAGCGGCCGACCACACCGCGGACGGCGCGACATACATGTAAAAAAGGCCCGAAAGCGCCTCGTGCCCCCAGATCACATAGGAGAAGAAGAACTCTATGAGCGCCCTTAAAAAAAGCGCCGCCAGCGATATCATCAGCACGTTCGTAAAGGTGGAGCGGATAAGATAGATGAACCCCAGCCCGGCGGCGCAGCAGAGCACCACAAACAGTATGGAGTTGAAGCCGAAAATGGAGTCGGCGCAAAAGTCGCAGAGCAGCCCGCCCAAAGCGCCCAGCAGCCCGCCGACATACTCGCCCTCGTACACCGCTATACATATGCAGGCCGGCAGCACCAGCGTGGGCCGCACGCCGCAAAAGGACAGTACGCCCGGCGTCGTCTGCGCTATGAACGCGAAAAATATGACGAGCACATAGAGCAGATACTTAAGTATCAGGCGAAGCCTCTGTCTGTTCATTCCTCGCCCTCCGCGCCGGAGCCTTGGGAGCCGCTTTCTGAGGAGGCGGAGGCAGAGCCGCTTTCTGTCACGGAAGCGCCCTGTCCCTCAAAATACTTGATGACAAGCACGTCGGTCACGCCGGAGATGTCCGCCGCCGGACTGACCGAAGCGTACAGCGATATGCCGCTGGATTCCGGCTTTACCGTAAGCAGCGTGCCCACGACCAGGTCCTTAGGGAACACGCCGCCTATGCCGGAGGTGACGATAAGGTCGCCGGCGGAGGCCCCGCTCTCCCTCGCGATATAGCTCATACGGCAAAGCCCGTCGTCCGCCAGGGCTATGTCGCCGGTGACTATGCCGCTGTCCCTGGTGCGTATGTCGTAGACGCCGACCTCCAGCGAGGTGTCGAGTATGGTGCGCACCTGGGAGTAGGTGAGCCCCACCTCCCAGACTATGCCCACAAGCCCGTCCGCGGTTATTACCGGGTCGGCCACCTCTATACCCGCAAGGCTGCCCTTGTCTATCGTAAAGGAGCCGGAGCGGCTGCCGCTGTCCCGCCCTATGACCATGGCCGTCTCAAAGTCGTAATCCGGGTTTTTCTCCTTAAGCTCGAGGAACTCGCGGAACTGCTCGTTTTCGCGCTTTATCGTTTCGTAGTCCACCAGCTTTTCGTTGGCGTCGCGGAGCTGCTCCTTCAGCTTTTCGTTTTCCATATACACCTTTTCGGTCATGACAAAGCGCTCCATGAAATTTTCCACCGATTCCGAGACGGAGGCGGAAAGCTTCATGAAGGGCGAGGTTATCACGCCGACAGCCTGAGATAATATTGTGTCCGCGCCGCCGGAGGCCGCCGCCCGCAGCATGAACGCGAACAGCACGATCACGATGCCCAGCAGCACCTTGAAACGCCAGCTTTTGAAAAATTCGTTCATTATATCCTCTGTAAGTATCCGCCCGGACGAGTGCGCCCGGCGATGGAAGGGTGACGGAATCGGATTTGTTTTCTTTACATACGCCGCTTTCTTGCCTTTTGGGCCTGCGGGAATTTCGTGCCCTGCCCGGCCCGCCGGAAAACAGCCGTGCTCATCTCCGTGCTCACGCCCGTGCTCAAAGCGGCCGGTTTTCGGGCGGGCCGCACTGTTCCGGATGGCGTCGGCGGCCAATAACTATATAACGCAAATTGGGGCGATGACCCACCGCCCCATGTTGTCAAATTTCAGTTTTGTCAGAACCTGCGGTCATCGTCGGAGACTATCTCCTTGAGAAGGTCCAGATTGTCCAGCACCTGGCCCGCGCCGGTAGCCACGCAGTCCAGCGCGTTGTCGGCTATGTGTACGGGCATGCCGGTCTCTTTCGAGATGAGCTTGTCCATGTTGTGCAGCAGCGCACCGCCGCCGGTCAGGGTGATGCCGTGGTCGATGATGTCGGCGGAAAGCTCCGGCGGAGTGCGCTCCAGCGTGGACTTTATGGCGTCCATGATGTTCGCCAGCGGGTCGGCCAGCGCCTCGCGTATCTCCTCGCTCGTGATAAAGATGTTCTTCGGCAGGCCGTCCATAAGGTTGCGGCCCTTTATCTCCATCTCCAGCTCCTCCTCAAACGGGAAAGCCGAGCCGATGTTTATCTTGATGTTTTCGGCGGTGCGCTCGCCTATGAGCAGGTTGTACTTCTTTTTGATGTAGGCGATTATGGAGGCGTCAAACTCATCGCCGCCCACGCGCACGGACCTGGAGGCGACTATGCCGCCCAATGATATCACGGCCACCTCGCTGGTGCCGCCGCCGATGTCCACCACCATGCTGCCCGTTGCCTCCGCCACCGGAAGCCCGGCGCCGATGGCCGCGGCCATGGGTTCCTCAATGATAGAAACGTGGCGCGCGCCGGCCTTTATGGTCGCTTCCTTGACCGCGCGGCGCTCCACCTCCGTAACGCCGGAGGGGATGCATATTACGACCCGGGGTCTTGCAAACACCGAGTTGTTGAAAACCTTCTTTATAAATATCTGAAGCATCGACGCGGTGATGTCAAAATCCGCGATAACGCCGTCCTTAAGCGGCCTGACCGCGACTATGGAGCCGGGGGTGCGGCCGATAACGTCCTTGGCCTCCTGCCCAACGTAGCGGACGGTATCGGTGCGCGTGTCCACGGCAACTACCGACGGCTCCCTCATGATTATTCCCTTGCCCTTGGAAAAGATAAGGGTGTTGGCGGTGCCAAGGTCGATACCTATGTCCTGGTTAAACATTGACGACATAAAAAAGCTCTCCTTTCGAGCGCGTATATTTCATAAAAAAACATGCGGCCGGCATGGTGAAAGTCATATAGACTTATTATAACCGCACTCACGCGGTTGCACAATATTAAATATTGTAAATTTTTATATAAAGCCCTGATTTAATCAATATTTAAGAAGCGTTTTGCATTATTTGAGGATCTTTATTCAGAGCAGGGCGGGTCGCCCTCCTCCGCCAGATCCGCAATGGTCGTGGAATCCACCACATGGTCCACCGCGTCCTTTATGCGCTTCCAAAGGCCGTAGGTCGTACAGCCCTCCGCGTGGTCGCAGCCCAGCTCCGCGCACTCCACCGGGGCCAGCGAGCCCTCCGCCGCCCGCAGCACCTCGCCCGCCGTAATGGTGGCCGCCGGACGCGCCAGCTCGTAGCCGCCCTGTGCTCCGCGCACGCTGGTGACAAGGCCCGCCTTGGAAAACTGCATGATTATCTGTTCCAGATATTTATCGCTTATACTCAGGCGGCGGGCTATCTCTTTTACGGAGAGCGGCCCTTCACCCTCGGTGCGCGCCAGCTCCGTCATAAGTCTGAGCCCGTAGCGCCCCTTTGTCGAGATTTTCATTTTATTTACCTCCCGCTCCATTGAATAACTATTATAGCATGGGAAATAATTCATAGCAAGAAGATATGAAACAAAAAAAGCTCTTTAAAACGCGCGGCGGGAGGCAGCGATGGAACTTAAAGTGGTCAAGTCCAACAAGTATCTGCTGTTTGGCAGAGGCGCCGTGGAGTATATCCCGGAGGCGGTGGCCCAGCGCGGGCTAAAACGCGGCTTTGTGGTGACCGACGCTTTCCTGCTGGAGCACGGAGTGGCCGCAAAGGTGACAAATGGGCTTGACCGGGCCGGCGCGCCCTACTCCCTGTTCAGCGATATAGTTCCGAACCCCACCATAGAAAACGTGCGCTCCTGCCTTGCCGCGTTCCAACAGAGCGGCGCGGACTATATAGTGGCCGTGGGCGGCGGCTCGCCCATTGATACGGCGAAGGCTGTTTCCGTCATCGCGGCGAACCCGGAGCTTTCCGATGTGCGCAGCCTTGAGGGACGCATAGGCACGAAAAACCCGCCTGTGCGCACCTTCGCCGTTCCCACCACCGCCGGAACCGCCACCGAGGTCACCGACGCCGTGGTGATAACCGACACGGAGCTTCGCCGCAAGTTCATCAGCATAAACCCCGCCTCCGTTCCCAACATAGCGGTGGTGGACCCGGTGATGATGGAGTCCATGCCGCGGGAGCTTCGGGCGGCCACGGGGGCGGACGCGCTGACCCACGCCATAGAGGCCCTTTGCAGCAAAAACGCCTGGAGCTGCACAGATATGTACGCCCGCACGGCCATAGAGGCCATATTCAAGTATCTGCCCGCCTCCCTTGACGGCGACGGCGAGGCCCGGCTCCATATGGCCGAGGCCCAGTATGTGGCGGGCATGGCCTTTTCAAACGCCGGGCTGGGCCTTTGCCACGCCATGTCGCACCCGCTGGGCGCCGTATGCCACGTTCAGCACGGAGCGGCCAACGCGGTGCTGCTGCCCCACGTAATGCGCTTTAACGCCGGCGCGACGGGCGACAAATTTAAGGTCATCTGCCGGGCGGCGGATATCCACGGCCTTTCCTCCATGAGCGCCGCCGAGGCGCGCGAACGGGCCATAGACAGCGTGGCGGGCCTTATGCGGAAGCTGGGATTGCCGGGAACGCTGCGGGAGCTGGGGGTGAAGCTGGGGGACTTCAGGGCGCTGGCCGGCGAGGCCATGAAGGACGCGACCATCACCGACAACCCGCGGGACCCCAGCCCCGACGATGTTGAAAAGGTGTACAAAAGCGCGCGGTGAACGGACGCACTGCCCGGGCCGCCCGGGATGACTATAACACGGCGCCCGCAGCGCTTTCGGCAGAGAAAGCATCGCGGGCGCCGTGACTTTGTATTCGCGCAGGCTTAAGTAAGCGCAGAACAATTCGCGATAAACTAAAAAGTGTGCACCCGAAGGGTCTTAGGGGCAATCGGAATGGACGGTCAGAAACACAGTCGCGCTGCTCGCTTGTAGCGCTTCGCATCGCTCGTTGTTTCTTCCTGCTCTCATTCCCGCTGTATCCGCCACAGGCGGCGCGGGAACGATAGCCCCTAAATCTAATGCGCCGCAGGCTCCTATTTAATTTTGGCAATTAATCAGAGGTTACTTAATTTTGCGGCGTGACCATATCGCCCTCGGGCAAAAGCGCGCTTTCGGAGCTTTCGGGCAGGCTCTCAAGCTCCGTTTCGGCGTTCACGGTCATGGAGGCGTCCTCTCCGTCGTTCGCGGTCATCTCCTCCTTGGTTATGGCCTTTTTGACCTCGGTGCTGGAGCCGGAATCGGTGACGGTTATGCCCTTTTTGCCCGTGCAGCCGGAAAGAGCCGGCACAAACACCAGCGCCAGGGCCAAAATTACAGCGGCAAGTTTCATTTTATTCATGTTATCATCCTCTTTTCGGTCAAATCTTATTTGTCAAAAGTATAACGGCGTGAGCGCCAATTCCCGCGCCGGCAAGGCCCAGTCCCTCCTCGGTGGTGGCCTTGACGTTCACAAGCTCTGTGGAAACGCCCAGCGCGGCGGCGAGGTTCTCCCTCATTTTGCCGATGTGCGGGGCCAGTTTGGGCCGCTCCGCCACGACGGTGCAGTCCAGATTTTCCAGCCGGTACCCCAGAGCGGATACCTCGGCCCACACCCGCCGCAGCAGCTCCATGCTGTCCGCGTCCTTATATGCCGGGTCGGACGGCGGAAAGTGCGCCCCTATGTCCGGCAGACCGGCAGCGCCCAGCGCGGCATCCATAACGGCGTGGGTGAGCACGTCGGCGTCGGAGTGGCCCGCAAGCCCCTGTTCAAACGGTATGAGCACGTTGCCGAGCACCAGATTTCGCCCATGCTCAAGCCTGTGCACGTCGTAGCCGTGTCCTATTCTCAAGCTGTTTCCTCCCTTAGCCGGAGCAGCGCCTCGGCCACCGCCACATCCTCCGGCACAGTTATCTTGATATTGTCGCGGGCGCCGGGAGTTACGGCCACCCGCCTTCCGCAGTTTTCAAATATCCGGCTGTCGTCGGTCCAGCTCTCGGCCTCGGCTCCGGCGGCGCTCCTCTCCTTTACATAGGCGGAAAGCTCGAATATCTGCGGAGTTTGAACGGCCATCAGCTTTTCCCGGGCGGGAGTATACTCCACCGTGCCGTTCTTTTTTACATATTTTATGGTGTCCGTGACCGGCACAGCCAACAGCGCGCCGCCCGTCTCAAAGGCGTCCTCGGCGCACCGCTCAATGTCCTCCGGCCGAACCAGCGGACGCGCGCCGTCGTGTATGGCGACAAACTCCGTTTCCGGCGGCAGGACGGCTATGGCCGCCATAACCGAAGCGCACCTTGTGTCGCCGCCAACCGTCACCGCGGTGAGCTTGTCCACCCCATACTGCGCGGCGAGGGCGCGAACCGTTTCCTGCATACCGGCGCGGGCGGCCACAACTATGGCCCTCACGGCAGAACAGCTTTGGAAAGCCAGCATGGAGCGCGCCAAAACCGGAACGCCCAGCAGCGGCAACAGCTGTTTGTCCGCGCCGCCCATGCGCGATGCGCTTCCCGCCGCAACTATAACCGCGGAAAGATACGGCTCCGAAAACAGGGTGGCCTCCATCATCTCACGCCTCCGATCATACCGGTATTTTATGAACATTTTTACTGTTACTTTATAAATATTATACCATTGCCGCCCGCCTTTGAAAAGCCCCCGGCGCTGTTTTTGCCGACGGGCCGGGCAAGGTTGACAATGGGCGGGCGGCGGGCTAAAATGGATAGGAACGATTTTTGGAAGGGGCGTCTGCGCAATGGGACAAAGCCGCGGCAGGTTCATAGTTATGGAGGGGTTGGACGGCTCCGGAAAAAGCACCCACGTGCGCAACCTGGCCAAGCGCATAATGGAGCAGGAGGGACGGCAGGTTTTCGCCACGGCGGAACCCACGGACTCCGTGGTCGGCGGCCTTATAAGAGAGGCGCTGGCGGGCAGCATAACACGCGGGCCGGAGGAGCTGGCCGCGCTCTTTCTGGCGGACAGGATAACTCACAACGTGGGGGCCAAAAACGGCATAGAGATGTATTTGCAAAGCGGAGTTGACGTTATCTGCGACCGGTACTACTATTCCTCCATGGCCTATCAGGGCATGGATACCGACTTTGAGTGGGTGCGGGACATGAATCTCCGCTGCCCGCTCATAAAAAGGCCGGATATGTGCATCTTCCTCGATCTGGACCCCGCCGCCTGCGTCGAACACATACACAAGGGTCGGGTCCACTTTGAGATATACGAGGACAGCGTCGAGACGATAGAGCGCACACGCCGCCAGTTTGAAAAGACCTTTGCCTCACTCGGCCCGGAGGAGCATATTTTTACCGTAGACGCCGCCCGCCCAAAGGATGTGGTGGACGACGAAATATATGAGATAGTCCGGGGCTTCGACTTCAAGCCGGACTGACGCCGACAATAATTATGCCCGCGGAGCTTTGTGCGGCCCGCGGGCTTTTTTTATTTGAAATACTTTTTTACGCGGGCGCGGGCGGAGTCGTTAAAGATCAGCTGGCCCACGGAGTTGTACCGCGTCTCGCAGGTGACGTGGTAGGAGATGGTGTAGGGCAGACCGGCGTAAAACTTCATGGCCGGAGCGAGGGCGTTTCTGTCCTCGGCGGTGATGTTTGTCTGCGTAAGGTTCAGCACGCCGGCGGCCAGCGCGTCGTCGGTCAGCCTGTAAATGCGGCTTTCCAGCAGCGCGGACAGCAGCTTTGAGGCGATGTCGCAGCGCTGCATCTCGCTTGTAAAGGCGGGGAAGGTGACCATGTCCACAAACTTTTTGCCGTCCACCCGCTGTATGCCCTTGGAAAGGCTTATCTGACGGAAACCGTCGGTATAAAAAAGGTCGGAGGAGAGCGCGAAATCAAAGGGCCCCATGCGGTTCACCGCGGCGGAGCAGCCCTCGGCGTCCCAGACGACCCAGCGGTCTATCTTTATCCCAAGGCCGGAGCCCACCGCCGCGCACAGAGCTTCCGGCCCGTGCTCAGCCGCTATGCTCTGGGCGGTGGAGCGGACGCCCTCGTGCTCAAAAGCCGTCTCGGCCGGAAAAGAAAAGACGGGTATGTCGCCCGCCAGCACGTTTAGCCGGAGCATTGTAAAGTGGGAGGGCGCCGCTCCGGCTGCGTCGGAACCGATGAGCATTACGGTGAGCACGTCCTCCTCCCGCGGGATGTAGACGCCGGAAGCGGACGGCTGCGAGGGCTCCGCCGAGGGAGCGGCTGGCTTTGTAAGCTGCCAGACAGCCAGGGCCGCGCCGCCCGAAAGCAGCAGAAAGCTTGCCGCGAAAGCCAACGCAAAGGCCCGCAGCGTAAGTAAGCCCCTTCCGCTCATAAAAAACACCGCCCGTTCCTGCCGATTCGTTTTAGTATCGGCAAAAATGGGCGGTTTTATTATGTCGGCGCGGACAAAGTGACAAAAGCGGGCCTTTCCGCGCAAAATATATCCGGTGTATGTTTTTTTAAAGCGCGGCTTTCCGGTCCTACCGCTCCAGCGCGGCGCGGAAAAGGCCGACCACCGTTTTGGCGTCCACTATCTCGCCGGCTTTCGCCAGCTCCACAGCCTTTTGAAAGGGCATTTTTATGACCTTCAAAAATTCATCGTCGTCCAGATGCTGGGCGGTGGGCGAAAGCCCCTCGGCGCGGTAGACGTACAACAGCTCATCGGAAAAGCCGGGCGACGGGTACAGCAGGGCAAGGCGCGTAAACCGCTGTGCACAAAGGCCGGCCTCCTCGCCCAGTTCCCGGCGGGCGCAGCTTTCGGGCGTCTCTCCCGGTTCCACCTTTCCGGCCGGCAGCTCCAGCACCGTCTCTTTATAAGGGTAGCGGAACTGGCGCACCAGATACACATCCTCGTGCTCATCCACGGCCAGCACGGCCACACCCGCGTGCTCAAGATGCACCGTTTCGCGCATGGCCTCACAGCCGTTCTCAAGCTCCACTTTGTCCAGCCGGGCGGTAAATATGCGGCCGCTGAACAGAGTTTCGGACTCCAGAGTTTTTTCAAATAATTCCATGACGCACCTCATATATTATTGGGGAAAGAACTGTAAATAACATCCGGCCTCAAACTGCCGGGGATGTGGAGGGCTTGAATTGAGGGGTTACGAACTTCCGCCCACGCGGGAAGCCGTTGACGGTTACATAAGGCGGACGCTTTGCGCCCACAGTGAGGCAAAATCTTTTTTCATGGGCCGGAGCGTGCTGGGTCGGCGCATACCGGTGCTCACGCTGGGCGAACCGGTGGGCGGCGCGCTGCTGGTGGGCGCTACCCACGGGTCGGAGTGGCTGACCGCACTGCTGCTGCTCCGGTTTTTCGAGGAGCTGGCCGACGCCTGCGAGCACGGTCACACGCTCTGCGGGGCCGATGTTGCCCAGGCTGTGGCGCGGCGCGGCGTCGTCGTGATGCCGGTGCTCAACCCCGACGGCGTGGAGATCGCGCTTTTGGGTACGGCGGGCGCGGGTCAGCTTGGGGAAAGAGTGGCGCGGCTGGCGTCGGACAAAACCGAGCACTGGCAGGCCAACGCCCGCGGCGTGGATATAAACCACAACTTCGGCGCTGGCTGGGCGGCGCTGCAACGGCTGGAGCGCGAATCCGGCATCTTTGGCCCGGCGCCCACCCGCTACGGAGGACCGCGCCCGTTTTCGGAGCCGGAGACAAGGGCCGTATGCGGCTGCTGCTCCACCTTCGACATAAGGCGGCTCTACTCCTTCCACTCACAGGGGGAGGAGATATACTGGCGCTACGGCCCGCGCACACCGGCCCGCAGCTTCGATATGGCGTCCCTTTTGGCGGAAAGCAGCGGCTACACGCTATCCCAGCCGGAGGGCATGACGGCGGCCGGCGGACTAAAGGATTGGTACATTGAGAAATTCGGCCGCCCCGGCTTTACAATAGAGATCGGCAGAGGAAAAAATCCCCTGCCGATAACGATGCTGGATGAAATTTACGACAGGACGAAAGAAATGCTCGTTCTGACGCTGCTTTTATAATCAGACAAACAGCGGGCTTACGGGCCTGTCGCCGTATATGCGCTCTATGGCCTCGGCAAAGACGGGCGCCACGGGCAGCACGGTCAGCTTTTCGGTGTATTTGTCCATGGAGACGGGCACAGTGTCCAGAATGACGACCTCGCTCATTACGGAGTCGTTTATCCGCTGGATGGCCGGGCCGGACAGCACGCCGTGGGTGGCGCAGGCGATGACGCTCTCCGCGCCGCCGCGTTCCACAAGGGCGTTGGCCGCGCCGCAGAGGGTTCCGGCCGTATCTATCATGTCGTCCACGATTATGCACTTTTTGCCCTTTACGTCGCCTATTATGTTCATGACCTCGGAGACGTTGGCTTTCGGGCGGCGCTTGTCCACTATGGCCAGGGGCAGGTCAAGGCGTTCGGCAAAGCGGCGGGCGCGGTTGACGGAGCCGAGGTCCGGCGACACGGCGACAAAGCTGTCCTTTTCATGCTTTATCAGCGGCATAAAATAGGGGACAAGTATCGGCACGCCCTGAAGGTGATCCACAGGGATATCGAAAAAGCCCTGAAGCTGCGCCGCGTGCAGATCCATGGTCAGAACGCGGTCGGCGCCCGACACGGTTATAAGGTCGGCCACAACCTTGGCGGAGATCGGGTCGCGGGCCTTGGCCTTGCGGTCCTGCCTTGCGTAGCCGAAATACGGGATCACCGCGGTTATGCGGCCGGCGGAGGCGCGCTTGAACGCGTCGCACATGATGAGCAGCTCCATAAGGTTGTCGTTGACAGGATTGCATGTGGACTGCACCACAAATACGTCGGAGCCGCGAACAGACTCCTCGATGGATACCGAGACCTCCCCGTCCGCGAACTTAGTGACGCTGCATTTGCCCAGAGGCAGACCGAGACTCTTGGCAATGTCTTCCGCCGACTTGGGGTACGCGTTGCCTGAGAAGATTTTGATGTCCTTTCCGTGCAGATTCATGATTTTCTCTCCCTACCGTTTTTTTAATTTATCATGCTCCGCCACCCAGTTCAGCTTGTTCTCCTGACGGGCGCGGCCTATGGCAAGCGAATAATCCGGAACATCCTCCGTCACCGTTGTACCGGCGGCGGTAAAGGCCCAGCTGCCCACAGTGACCGGAGCCACCATGTTGGTGTTGCAGCCGATGAAGGCGTTGTCGCCTATTTTTGTGCGGTGCTTGTTTTTGCCGTCGTAGTTGACGGTGACGACGCCGCAGCCGAAGTTTACGCCCTCGCCCACGTCGGAGTCGCCGACATACGTCAGATGGGCCACGCTGGTGCGCGCGCCTATCTCGGAATTTTTGACCTCCACAAAGTCGCCGATCTTGACCCCGTCGTGTATGACGCAGTCCGGCCGCACCTGGGTGAACGGCCCTATGCGCACATTGTCGCAAAGGCGCGACTGCCTTATCTGGCTCGCGTTTATGACGCAGCCGTTCCCGACCGTGCCGTCGACTATCCAGCTGTTCGGCCCGACGACGCAGCCCTCTCCTATAACTGTATTGCCCTGTAATATGGTGCCGGCGAGTATTTTCGTTCCGGCGCCTATTTTTACGCCCGGCTCTATCATCACGCCATCCGCGCAGACGACCTCCACCCCGGCGGTGCAGAGCTTTTGCAGTGTCCGGGCCCGGGCCACATCGGTCAGGCGCAGAAGATCGAGGTAGTTTTCCGCCCGGAGGTTCAGCTCCTTCCTGTGCGCCTCATAGCTTCCCACCGGGGCGTGCATAAAGTCGGCAAAACCCGAAAGCTCGCTCACCAGCGTGCCGGTCGCCTGCTTTTCAGGCCCGGTTTTTTTGTAAAAATCCATAAGAAAATCCGCTTTGACAAAAAACGCCGAAACGTTCTGCTCGCGGATCATGGTGCTCCTGTCCCCGGAGGCGAGGACCGTAAGAGCGTGATTCAGTTTTGTATGCAGCTCGTAAGCGCCCCTTATGCTGTCGGCATCCACAAAGGGCGCCTCGGCACAGAGCACTACAATGTCCGCGGCCTTCTTCTCCGCTATCCAGTCCATGGCGGCAAACACAGGGTGCGTGTCCGCGTCAGGCTGTGCCAGTACGGCGCACCCCTCGGCGCATCCCTCAAGTCCCTCCGTCCCTGTGCAGGATATTATGCAGCGGTCGGGAACGCCGGCCCCGTCAAGCGCCGAAAGCACCCAGCACAGCATAGGACGGAACAAAACCTCGGAAAGACAGTTGGGATGCCCCTGGCACATACGCTCGCGGTCCATATCCGCGCATATCAGAGCAGAGACATTTTGCATGAACGGCACCCCCAAAATATAAGCAAGTTTAACATATACATTATCGTACCTTTGAAGCCATTTTGCAAGTATAAACGCAAATATTTCGGCAAATTTCAAATTTTCGTCAATATCGCAGAAAATTGCCGATAATATGGAAAAGAACATTTGCTTTTGGTATAATCTAAGGCGTTGAAACATCGTAAGAATCAGCATCAGCGTACGATGGAAACGCCACATTTAATTCAGGAGGGAAATGAGCAGTATGGGCAAAAAATATGTTTACCTGTTCTCTGAAGGCAACGGCAGCATGAGAAAGCTGCTGGGAGGAAAGGGCGCCAACCTGGCCGAAATGACCAATCTTGGAATGCCGGTGCCTCCGGGGTTCACCGTTACCACCGAGGCCTGCACTCAGTATTATGATGACGGCCGTCAGATCAACGACGACATCAAGGCTGAGATATTTGAGTATCTGCGCAAAATCGAGGCTCAGACCGGAAAGACCTTTGGCGACCCGTCTAACCCGCTGCTGGTCTCCGTCCGTTCCGGCGCCCGCGCTTCCATGCCCGGCATGATGGACACCATCCTGAACCTCGGCCTCAACGACGAGGTCGTGGAAGGCTTCGCCAAGCTGACGAACAACGAGCGCTTCGCCTACGACTCCTACCGCCGCTTCATCCAGATGTACGCGGACGTGGTGGAGGAAGTTCCGAAATCCACCTTTGAAGTCATCATCGACGAGATGAAGACCAAAAAAGGCGTAAAGAACGACACCGAGCTGGACGCCGCCGACCTCAAAGAGATGGTCGTTCGTTTCAAAGAGTATTATATGCAGAAAAAGGGCAACAGTTTCCCGACCGACCCGCGTGAGCAGCTCATCGGCGCCGTCCGTGCCGTGTTCCGCTCCTGGGATAACCCCCGCGCCAACTACTACCGCGCCATGAACGACATTCCTTACAGCTGGGGCACCGCCGTCAACGTTCAGACCATGGTCTTCGGCAACAGCGG
>CAYONL010000013.1:0-9557 GCA_964405305.1 uncultured Oscillospiraceae bacterium
AGAAAAAGCTGTTCCCAGAGGAAAAAGTGTACAGCAGCTTTCCGTTTGCGTCGGCCACGTTATCAATGAACGTAAGTATTGCTGAAAACGTTCCGCCTGAAACCACGTCGTCGCTGTTGTAGTCAAACGTTGCGTTCATATCCGCCGCCCACGCGGTCACGCCCAGCCCCAAAACCATTATCAGCGCCATCAGCGCAGCCGCTATCCTATTTACCCTCATCTTCATCAGCTCTCCCATCGGTCTTTTCTTCGTTAGTATCCTGTGTTTCCGGCGCCGCCTCCGCCTTCGGTTTTTCAGTCCTGGGCGGCGGCGCCGCCGGAGGCGTCCGCGGTATTTTCGGCGTGTCGTTGATCACGTCGGAAACTATCTCTCCGTCGATTATCGTCAGTATCCTGTCGGCGTAAGAGGCTATGTCCCTGTCGTGGGTGACGAGCACCATCGTGCCGCCGTTTTCCCGGCACATGCGCACCACAATCTCCATGACCTCCATAGTCGTCTTGCTGTCAAGGTTGCCCGTGGGTTCGTCGGCGAACACCAGCTTGGGCCGCGAGACGAACGCCCGCGCTATGCCCACGCGCTGCTGCTGCCCTCCGCTCATTTCGTTGGGCCGGTGGTTCATTCGCCCGTCCAGCCCGACCTCCTTCAGCATCTTTTTCGCGTCCCTCAGGCGCACCGCCTTTGACACGCCCCTGAATTCCAGCGGCAGACTGACGTTTTCCAGCGCCGTCATAGAGCCTATAAGGTCATATGACTGGAACACAAAGCCTATGTATTTTTGGCGGAACAGCGCCAGCTTGGCCTCGCTCATCTCGCTGATGTTTTCACCGTATATGGTCACGCTGCCCCGGGTCGGCTTTTCAAGTCCCGCCAGCGCGTTAAGCAGCGTGGATTTGCCGGAGCCGGAGGTTCCCAGCACGCAACATATCTCACCCTGCGGTATCTCCGCGTTTATGTTCCGCAGCGCCACCACTTTTTCGCTGCCTATCCTGTATACCTTACGGAGCCCGCTGATCACTATGGCGGCTTCCTTTTTCAATTACACACCCTCAATCATAAAGCATCTTAATATAAGAGCGTCTTTTCGTGCTTTTCCTTGCACGAAGCCATAAGATTTCTTATATATCCTATCACCCGGCTATCACTAAAGCAATAAAGAAATTATGAAGTTTGCCCCGCCCGATCCTTTCCGCGTAAAAAAATGCCCGGCGGCGTCCGGCTTTCGCCGCGCTCACCGGACATCCTCCAAATCGTTTCCCTCGGCCCGCCCGCCCCGCTCCAAAAGCGCGCGCAGCTCCTCCTCGCCGGAAAGCTCCGACGCCGCCCTGTCGCACAGCACACGCAGCGGCGGCCCGGCGGTCACAACTATCCTGTCGCCCAGGGCCAGCGCCTCCGCCGGGCTGTGGGTTATTACAAGCGCCGTTTTGCCCGCTATTTCCCGCGCCAGCAGGGCCAGCACCTCTCCCGCCGTGCGTATATCGAGGCCCTGCAGCGGCTCGTCCATAAAGATCAGCTCTCCGCCGCAGGAAAGCGCCCGCGCTATGGCCAGCCGCCTTTTCATGCCGCCGGAAAGCTCGTCCGGGTAGGACTTTTCCTCTCCCTCAAGGCCCAGCCGCCAAAGCATCTCCAGCGCGCGGGCCTTTTCCGCGCCGACGGCCGTCAGGTTCTCAAGGCATGAGCACCAGGGCAGCAGCCTGTCCTCCTGAAACACATAGGCGGCCTTTCGGTGCTCAAACGGGCGCACTGTGCCGCTGTCCGGCTTCATAAGTCCCGCCGCCAGCCGCCAAAGCGTTGTCTTTCCACCGCCCGACTGACCCAGTATACAGGTGCGCCCACCCTCCGCGGCCTCAAAGCAGAAATCCTTGAGCACGGTTTTTTCTCCAAAGCTCACCGAGACGTCTTCAAGCCTCAGCATGAGCACGCCCCCTTCCTTTCGCGGCGGCAAACAGCAATATCCGTTCCAGCGCCATGCTCAAAGCTATGACCACCAGCGTCCACGCAAAAAGCCCCGGCGTGTCAAGGTATATTTTCGCGTCGTGCAAAGCGGAGCCAATGGAATTTTTCGGCATGACTATCACCTCGGCGGCCACTCCCGCCTTCCACGCCATACCGAGGCCGGTTATGGCGGCGGATTCCAGATACGGCCGCACCGACGGCAGCCAGAGCTTTGTGAGCCTTGTCCACGGCGGCATTTTGTAGGCGGAGGCCATCTCCAAAAGAGCCGGGTCCGCGGAGGCTATGCCCTTTTCCACGTTGGCCCAGACCAGCGGCAAAACTATCAGGAACGCCGTAAAGGCCGGCACCTGCCCCGTTTTCAGCCACACCAGCGCGAGGATGATGAAGGAGGCCACCGGCGTCGCCCTTATTACCGCTATCATAGGCCGCAGCAGCGCCGACGCCGGCGGCCACACCGCCGTCAGCACCGCAAGGCCGCCGCCCGCCGCCACGCCCAGCACAAAGCCCGCCGTCACACGCCAGAGGGAAAGAAACGCCGCCGCCCAAAATTTCGGCTCCAAACACAGCCCCGCAAGCACGGAAGCCACCTCCCCGGGCGAGGGCACAAGTATGCTTTTCCCCACGGCCAGATAGGCGCACTCCCACAGGGCGAGCCAGAAAAGCCCGACCCCCAGCCCTTTCAGCAGCTTTTTCATCCGCCCGCCCCCTCCGGCAAAATTTCATAACGCAAAACGCGCCGGACGCCCTTTAAAAGGACGCCCGGCGACACTTAAAATTTACTTCGCGTAGTAGTAGAAGTCGCTTTCGGGCAGCGCGCCGCCAATGCTGTCCGGCGCAAAGGTCAGCAGCACGGAGTAGAAGTCCGACAGGGCGTTGCGCATATCGTCCCCGGTCAGGCAGACGATGTTGGCGCGCGGTATGGCGGCTTCGGCCACGGCGGC
Organism: uncultured Oscillospiraceae bacterium; assembly: GCA_964405305.1. Classification (GTDB taxonomy): domain Bacteria; phylum Bacillota; class Clostridia; order Oscillospirales; family Ruminococcaceae; genus UMGS1668. Next base: position 2,896 of record CAYONL010000013.1, read on the forward strand.
GGCGATTATGTCGTATTTTTCGCAGAGGGCGGCGGCCTCGGCCACGTTTTCGTTGACGTAGGCGGCGCTTTCAGCGTACTCGGTCAGGAACGCGGCGACGGCCTCAGGGTTCGCGTCCGCGAACTCCTTCCTCACGGCCACCCCGCCCATGGCAAGGGTGCTGCCCGCGGCGTTTTCCCACTCGGCGGTGAGGTCCAGGGCCACGCGGAAATCCGGCGCCTGCTTCTGCAAGGAGGTCACAAACGGCTCCGGCAGCATGACGATGCTGTAGTCGCCGGCGGCGGCCTTTGTGGCGGCTTCCGCGTGCTCGGCGGCCCACTCTATGGTGACGTTCTCGCCGTCGGTCAGGCCGTTTTCTTTAAGGATATAGGTGAGCACGTACTCGGCGGTGCTGCCCTTGCCGGAGGCGAGTATCGTCTTGCCCGCAAGGTCGGCGGCGCTCTTTACCGTCTCGCCGTTTTCAAGGATATACAAAACGCCCAGCGTGTTCACCGCCAGCGCCTGCACCCCGCCGTTCGTCTTTTTGTAAAGCGCGGCTATGGCGTTGGTGGGAAGGGCGGCCATATCCAGCTCTCCCGAAACAAGGCCGGCGGTTATCTCATCCGGCGCGCCCGCCACGGTAAAGGTGTAGTTGTTCACGGTCTCGCCAAGGCTGTTCTGCTCCATCAGGTAGGCGGCCCCCATCCCCGTGGGGCCCTTGAGCACGGCGATGTTCACGTCCGCGCCCACGGGCTCGGCGGCGGGCTCGCTGGAAGTCTCGGCGGGTTCGCTGGAGGTCGCGGCCGGCTCGCTCTCAGGCTTTGAGCTTTCGGTTCCCGCGCAGCCCGCGAACAGGGTAAGCGTCAGCATTACGGCCAGCGCCAGCGCTAAAAATCTCTTTGTTTTCATGGTATCTACCTCTCATCGTTTTGATTTATCTCACCGGCGGGCCTAAAGCCCAGTTTTTCCGGCTGCAATATCGTTAAAAAGCGGCCCTTTCGGGCGAAAACGCCCTCGGCCTCCAGCGCGTCCACGGCCCGGTAAAGCGAGGCGCGGCCCACCCCCAGCACGCCGGCGAGCTGCGTCATGGAATACGGCAGCTCCACCGCCCCGCCCGCGTACGGAAGCCCGCGCAGCACGCCCAGCAGCTTTTCGGCCGTATCGCCCTCCGTAAACGTGCCCAGCCGCCGGCCCAAAAAGTGTATCCTCTCGGACAGCAGGGCGATATAGTCACGGGCAAAGGGCGGGTACTCGTCCAGCATGCGCTCCACCAGCGGTTTTGTGAACACTATCAGGCTACAGGGCGCGGCGGCCTCCACCTCCGTGGGAACCTCGTCCGGCTCATAAAACAGCGTCGTCATCCCGAAAACGTCCCCCGGGACAAGCCGGCTCATGATCACGCGCTTCCCACCCTCGCGCCGCTTGTAAACCATGGCCTCGCCCCGCAGCAGCACCGTAAGCCCTCGGCGCAGCTCCGCGGTGGAGAGCATCGTCTCGCCCTTTTTCGCCGCAAGCCGCACCGTGCCTTCGGAGTTGAGCCACTCCTCAAGCCTGTCCTCCGGCACACGGCCCAGCAAGCGCGAGCCAGCCAGTATTTCCAGTTCTTTGTTCCGCATATCCATCGCCTTTCGGCCGTATTTGTCTCAACTGGAACAGATTATATTATGTTTTACGCAAATTGTCAATACAAATATATCGAATATCCAAATAAAAATGCCGGGGGCAGGACGGCCCCCGGCATAACGTATTTTGTTCTTAGGCTTCCCGCCGCGCCCTATGACAAGGGGCGGCTTATTTTACGGTGAAGGGGATAAAGCACAGCTCCACACCGCCTTCGTCGGAGGAGTAGACCCGCAGCTCGTAATTGCCCGCATCGCCATACGCCGCGAGCTTGTCTTTATTGTTTTCGGAGTAAGTCGGGTAAAAATAGTTGTAATCGTACTCGTCGCCCGTTTCCTCATCGCCGTGGGGGGTGCTGGCGGGAACTATCCCGACCCAGGCGTCGGAATCCTTCAGCCAGCCCTCGTCCGAGAAGGTGATCGCCATCTCCTCATCCGGGGCAAATTCGTTTTTCTCAATGCTCAGCGTGAACGGATAGTCCGGGTGCAGGCTCTCGGCGGAAAGCTCTCCGGTGCCGATATAGTACCCGTCCGGATTTTTAAATTCGGAGGCGCCGGCGGGAGTTCCCTCGCTGCCGGAAGGCGACGCGGCGGATTCAGAGGCGGTGGCGGCGCTTTGCTGGGACGATGGTTCGGCGGGCTTATCAGAGCCGCCGCAGCCGGTAAACAAAAGCAGTGTTACAAGCAAGATGCAAATAACTTTTTTCAAGTGCGTGACCTCCTGTAATATATTTCAGTCGCAAATTTATAATAGCATATATGGTTCATTTTGGCAATAACCATTCCCTTCGCTCCCTCCCCTTTTAACCGTAAAACAGGTGTGCGGCGCGCATTTATAAGATTGCATATTGCCGGCTTTTGAGATACAATATCGTCAGAACAGAGGATCGGGGGTGCGCTTTTTGAAAAGCTTAAAAAAGCTTTACAGGATAGGGCGGGGGCCTTCCAGCTCCCACACTATGGGTCCGGCAAGGGCAGCGCTGCTTATGAAACAGGAGTTTCCGCAGGCGGACGCCTTTAGGGTGGTGCTTTACGGCTCGCTGGCTAAAACCGGCAAGGGCCACATGACCGACGCCGCCATGAGGCAGAGCTTTGCGCCAGTGCCGTCGGAGATAATCTTTGACACCGAAACCGACGTCTCCGGCTTTATGCATCCCTGTGCCATGGATATGCAGGCCATAAAGGACGGCGAGGTCATAAAACAGTGGCGGGTATACAGCGTGGGCGGCTCCTCCATCCGTGTGGAGGGCAGCCCTTACAGCGCGCCGCCCGAGATCTACCCGGAAAACAGCTTTGCGGAGATAGCCGACGTCTGCCGCCGCGACAACATACGCATCTGGCAGTACGTCGAGCGGTGCGAGGGGCGCGACATCTGGGACTACCTCGACGAGATATGGTCCACTATGAAGCGCTCCATAAGGCACGGCCTGGCGACGGAGGGCGTGTTGGCCGGCGGGTTGGATGTGCAGCGTAAAGCCGCCACACTTTACAACCAGTACCACATGGACGAAACGCCGGAGACGCGGGAGAACCGCATAGTCTGCGCCTACGCCTTCGCGGTCAGCGAGCAGAACGCCAGCATGGGCGAAATAGTCACCGCCCCCACCTGCGGCGCCTCCGGCGTCATGCCCGCCGTACTTTATTACAAGCAGCAGCAGCGGAACTTTTCCGACCGGGAGGTGCTCCACGCCCTGGCCACCGGCGGAGTGATCGGCGACCTTATAAAGACCAACGCCTCCATTTCGGGCGCGGAGTGCGGCTGTCAGGCCGAGATAGGCACGGCCTGCTGCATGGCGGCGGCCGGGCTGGCGGAGATATACGGCATGAGCCTGGACCAGATAGAGTACGCCGCCGAGGTGGCCATGGAGCACACGCTGGGCCTCACCTGCGACCCCATAGGCGGGCTGGTGCAGATACCCTGTATTGAGCGAAACGCCGTGGCCGCCATGCGCGCCATAAACGCCCTGTCGCTGGCCAATTTCCTTACGAACACCCGCAAAATATCCTTCGACATGGTGGTCAAGACCATGTACGAAACCGGGCTCGACATGTCGCAGCACTACCGCGAAACGGCGGAGGGCGGTCTGGCCAAATACTACACCGGCAAAGGCGGGTCCCAATGATCACGGTTCCTTCGCCGTTCATTTGCGCGCATAATAATACCGGGCGGCGATTGCCGTCCGGTATTTTTTCGACATTATATTGCGAAAAGTATTGCTTTTCCGCGTCAGTCGGCCGCTTTCTCTATCTTTCCTATGCCGCCGATCTCCTTTTTCACCTCCGGGTCGCCATGGTAGGTGATGCTGCCCGCGCCGTAAAGGGCCGCCCTCAGCTCGTCTGCGACGGTAAGCTCCATGCCGCCCGCGCCGTTTATCGTCACGTCGGCTTTGGCGGCGGCCAGCTGTCCGGCGTCCACCGTGCCCGCGCCGTTCATGACGCACTCAAGGCTGTCGGTTTGGCCGGAAAGCTCCAGCGACGCGGCCCCGTTTATCGTCATGGTCACCGCGCCCGCGTCCAGATTTCGCACCTTGCCGTTCACCGCGCCATCCACCTCAAAGGTGAAATCGGGCGCGCCGGCGGCGTCGATGTCCACATCCATGCCCGAGCCTATGTAGACGGAGTCGCAGACTCCCGTAACGGTTATTTTAAAGCTGTCGCAGGTGAAGGCGCGCTCCGGGTCGCAGGAGACGGTGATGACGCCGTCTTTAATGTCCGCGCTCACGCCGTAATCCAGCATGTCTCTTGGGCACTCTATGGTGACGGAAACCTCTTTTGCCGGCTTTATTTCCAGCTTTATATCATTCGTCTTAGTGAAATAGAGATCCTTTATGCGCAGGGAACAAGTCTCCGCCCCCTCCTCATCCTCCACAGTAAAGGAGGTCGCCTCCCCCTTCAGCGTGGTGTGGTATCGGCCCACCGCGCCGGAGACCTGTTCCGCTACGCCGTCCACCGCGCTCTCCACCCTGCTCTCTATCTCGCTGAGGTCTATCTTTTCCGCCTCGGACACGGCGCTTTTGGCCAGCCTGCCAAGGCCGGAGGCGCACCCGCCCATTGCGAACGCCAGCAGCATCAGCAGGGCGACGAGCTTAACGTAAAGTTTAAAAAGGCCCATGTCACTTCTTCTTTCTAATATACAGTACGCCCAGCGTGTTCGGCCCGCAGTGCCCGCTGACGGTGCAGCCCGCCTCCGTCACCAGCACCTCTTTGAACGGCTGGAGCTTTTTGACCTGCTTCACCACGTCGGCCACCGTTTTCGGGTCCACCCCGGCGTGGGTCACAAAAACGCGCGCAAGCTCCAGGTCGTCCCGGCCCGCCAGCTTGTCGTCCACGTACTCCGCAAGACATTTGGCGAAGGCGCCGCGGTATTTTTTGCCGACCCGCATCTTCCCGTCCGTGACCTCTATGCAGGGCTTGAGCCGCAGCAGGTTCGCGCCAAGGGCCGTCACGCTGCTGCACCGGCCGCCCTTGTGCAGAAATTCCAGCGTGTCCACCACAAAGCTCGCCTCCACCCGCTCCGTCACTCCGCGCAGATATTCGGCTATCATGGGCGCGCTTTTCCCCATGGCCGCAAGCTCCGCCGCCATGAGGGCCAGGTGCCCGCTTCCGGTGGAGAGATTCCGCGAATCCACCGCCCAGGCGTTGCCCGCCTCCTCCGCCGCCAGGCGCGCGTTTTGATGGCAGGCGGAAAACTCCGAGCTGATGTTGATGTGGACCACATCCATCCCGGCCTCGTCCGCCGCCTTGAAAACGTCGTAATAATCCGCCTCCGTGACGGCCGCCGTCTTTGGAAGCGCCCCCGTCCGGGCGTAGTGGGCGAACACCTTTTCGGCGTCGATATCCACTCCGTCCCTGTAGGTGGCGTCCCCAAGAGTGACATAAAGCGGGATCAGCTTTATCCCGTATTTTTCTGCGATCTCCGGCGAAAGGTCCGCCGTGCTGTCTGCGGTTATCTGTATAGCTCTTGTCATCCGCTGCTCCTTTTTCGGCTGGCTTAATTTACTCGGCCCGCGCGTTTTTCAGCATCATCGCGAGCACCTGTTCAAATATATTTAGCTCCTTTTCGGGTATGCCCTTTGTGAATATCTGGATCAGACGGCTCTGCTCCTCGCTCAGCTCCCTGATCACCGGCTGCGCCTTTTCGTTTAGCGACAGGTGGGTGTACCGGTGATCCGTCTGGTCGGTTTTGAGGGTTATGTAGCCCCGGGCCGCCAGCGAGCACACGGACCGGCACACCAGAGAACGGGATATCCCCCTGCGCTCCGAAATATCGCTGGCGGTGTTGTGGGCCGGGTCCTCCGCAAGGCAGACCAGCACGTCTATCTCATTGGGCGTGAAGCGGTGCTCCCGCAGCAGCTCGCTTTGCTGTGACCGGCGCACCTTTACAAGTTTATTCAGCTCCACCAGGTTGTACATGCCGTCCCCTCCCGCTTTTTCTTAACCGAATAATAACACATATTGATTGACTTGTAAATCATTTATTTGTTAACGGCGCGCCCTATCCATTATTGACGCGCCATGGCGCGCGGATGCGCGGGCGGCGCCGTAATATATTTTATCGGATAACGCGGGGCCGCTTGAAAGCTCATTTTCTCTATGTTATAATTTACAAAATAAGTTGATTTGTAAGGAGACGGCCATGAAGCTGATAGATACGAGGGAGGCCGTGGGCTGCGTCGTCTGCCACGACATGACCCAGATAATCCCCGGCGTTGCCAAGGACGCGCGTTTCCGCAAGGGCCACATAGTCACGCGGGAGGACATACCGGTGCTGCTCTCCATGGGCAAGGAGCACCTTTACGTCTGGGAGCCGGAGGAGGGCATGGTCCACGAAAACGACGGGGCTCTCCGCCTGCTGGCCCTGTGCCAAAACGAGCATATGCGGCCCACCGCCGTAAAAGAGGGCAAGATAGAGCTTGTAGCCGAGGCGGACGGCTGCTTCACCGTGGATTCCACCCGGCTGTTCAGTGTGAACATGTGCGACGAGGTGATGATAGCCACCCGCGGCGGGAACTCCGCCGTCAAAAAGGGCGACCGGCTGGCCGGTATGCGCGTCATCCCGCTGAT
>CAYONL010000013.1:9567-24179 GCA_964405305.1 uncultured Oscillospiraceae bacterium
GGAGCTTGCCGCCGCCGAAAGGGCCGCGGAGGGCGGGCCGCTCCTCTCCCTCCTGCCGTGGAAAATAAAGACGGCGGGCCTCATCGTAACGGGCGGCGAGGTCTACCGCGGACGGATAGAGGACAAATTCGGCCCGGTGGTGGAGGCAAAGCTTGCCGCCTACGGCATAAAGGTGATAAAGCGCGCCCTCTGCGACGACGACGGCGCCATGATAGCCGGCGCCATAGCCGATATGCGCGGGGCCGGCGCGGAGCTGATAGTCTGCACCGGCGGCATGAGCGTGGACCCGGACGACCGCACCCCCGGCGCGATAAAACAGAGCGGCGCGCGGATAGTCAGCTACGGCGCACCCGTTTTGCCGGGCGCGATGCTGCTTGTGGGCTACTTTGACGACGGCGCGCCTATACTTGGGCTTCCCGGCTGTGTTATGTACGCGGCGGCCACCGTGTTCGACCTTGTGCTGCCCCGGGTCGTCGCGGGAATGGAGCTGACTCGGGCGGACATTGCGGCGCTGGGCGAGGGCGGGCTCTGTCTCGGCTGCGGGGAGTGCAGGTTCCCCGTCTGCCCCTTTGGAAAGTGAGCGTGAAAACGATGGAAAACGAAAACAGGCTGAACCACTTCGACGAGTCCGGCGCGGCGGTCATGGTGGATGTCTCCGGCAAGGCGGTAACGGAGCGCGTCGCCGTGGCGGAGGGATATATACATGTCTCCCCCGCCGTGATGGAGGCGGTGCTCTCCGGCACGGCGAAAAAGGGCGACGTGCTGGGCGTGGCGCGGATAGGCGGCATAATGGCGGCCAAACGCACAGGCGAGCTGATACCTCTGTGCCACCCGCTGCCGCTGACAAAGTGCGCCGTGGATCTGGAGCCGCAGCCGGAAAAGGGCCGTATACGCGCCCTCTGCACCGTAAAGACCGAGGGCAGAACGGGCGTGGAGATGGAGGCCCTGACCGGCGTTTCGGCCGCGCTGCTGACCGTCTACGACATGTGCAAGGCCATGGACAGAGGTATGGAGCTTTGGGGCATACGTCTGCTGCGCAAAGCCGGCGGCAAATCCGGCGAATACACGGCCCCGGTGAATGAAAATGCGTGACCGGCTGGGGAGGGAGATGGACTATCTGCGCCTCTCCGTGACCGACAGGTGCCAACTCCGCTGCCGCTACTGTATGCCGGAGAGCGGCGTGGAGCACCTCCCCCACGGCGAGATACTCCGGTATGAGGATATGCTTCGCATAGCGCGGGTGATGGCGGAGCTTGGGGTCAAAAAGGTGCGCGTGACCGGCGGAGAACCGCTGGCAAGGCGGGGCCTGCCCGTGCTCATCGCGGGGCTAAAGGCCCTGCCCGGCATGGAGACAGTGGCCCTGACGACGAACGGCATGGAGCTTGCGGACGCGCTGGCGGAGCTTGTAAGGGCGGGCCTTGACGCGGTAAACATAAGCCTTGACACGGTGGACGAGGGCATTTTTGAGGCCGTCACCCGCAGAAAGGGCGTGGGAAAAGCTATCGACGGCGTAAGGGCGGCCCTGAGCACGCCCCGCCTGCGCGTAAAGCTCAACTGCGTGCCCACGGAGTTAAACGCCGCCGGTATAGGCGGCCTTGCCCGCTTCGCCGCGAAAAACGCCGTTCCCCTCCGCTTTATCGAGCTGATGCCCATGGGCTGCGGAACCGCTGTACGCGGGCTTTCCGAGGCCGAAACCATGGCCGTGCTCAAAAACGAGCTGGGTGAGCCGGCGCCCGGAGCCAAAACCGAAAAGGACGGCAAATGCCGATATTACACGTTTCCGGGCGGCGCGGAGATCGGGTTTATAAGCCCGGTCAGCCGGCCGTTTTGCGCCGGCTGCGACAGGATAAGGCTGACGGCGGAGGGCGTGCTCAAAACCTGCCTTCAGTGCGACAGCGGGACGGCGCTGCGGCCGCTGCTGGCCGGCTCGGACGAAGAAATACGGCGCGCCATCGAGGAGGCCGTGCTCGCGAAACCGGCGGGCCACCACTTTGGCCTGCGGAAAACGGACGGCGACGACAGCCGCGCCATGTGGCAGATAGGAGGATGAGCATGGGCAGGATAACCGCCATATGCATAAGCGAAGAAAAGGGCACGCCGAAGCGCGAGGTACCTCAGGCGGCGCTGATAACGGACTGGGGCCTTGAGGGCGACGCCCACGCCGGGAAATGGCACCGGCAGGTCTCGCTCCTTTCCAAAGAGAAGATAGACGATTTTTGCAAAAGGGGCGCGGGAGTTGTAAACGGCGACTTTGGCGAAAACCTTGTGGTGGAGGGGCTTGACCCGGCGGCGCTCCCGGTGGGAACGCTGTTTGGTGCCGGGAACGCCGTGCTGCTGCTGACCCAGGTGGGCAAGCGCTGCCACGGCCACTGCGCCATTTTTGACAGGATGGGCGACTGCATCATGCCACGGGAGGGCGTGTTTTGCCGCGTTTTGAGGGGCGGCGCGCTCCGCCCGGGCGACCACATAGAGATACTTTCCCGCTATCCCCACCGGGCGGCGATAATAACGGCCTCCGACTCCTGCGCCGCCGGCGAGGGAGAGGATGAGAGCGGCCCGCTGGCCTCCGAAATATGCAAAAGCGCGGGCATCGTGCCCGTGAGCCGCGAGATACTGCCCGATGAGAGGGAGGCCCTTGCCGCCCGTATGCGCGACATAGCCGACGGCTTTTCGGCGGAGCTTATACTCGTCACCGGCGGCACGGGCTTTTCCCAGCGGGACGTGACGCCCGAGGCCACCCTTGACGTGATAGAGCGCGCCGCGCCCGGCATACCGGAGGCCATGCGCCTTTACAGCCTGCAAAAAACGCCCAGGGCCATGCTGAGCCGGGCCGTCGCCGGGATAAGGGGCCGCACGCTCATAGTCGACCTGCCGGGCAGCCCGCGGGCCGTTCGGGAATGTCTTGACGCTGTTTTGCCCGAAATAACCCACGGGCTGGACATACTTGTGGGCGCGGATCTTCGCTGCGCCACAAAAGAAACGGAGGAACAAAAATGAAAAAAACGCTGTCATTCCTGCTGGCGCTTGCCGTCATACTCAGCCTTTCGGCCTGCGGCGCGGCGAAGGCGAGCGAGCCCACAACGCTTTATGTGTTCGCCGCCGCCTCTCTCACCGAGTCCATGGATAAAGTAATAGAGCTTTACAGGGCCGTCGAGCCGGGCGTTACGGTCGTCCCCACCTACGACTCCAGCGGCACGCTCAAAACCCAGATAGAGGAGGGCGCGGACTGCGACCTCTTTATCTCCGCCGCGCAAAAGCAGATGAACCAGCTCGACATCTCCAAGGACGAGGAGGCGAACCCCGACAGGCTGGACTTTGTTCTGGACGGGAGCCGAAAAGACCTGTTGGAAAACAAGGTAGTGCTGGCCGTGCCGGAAGGGAACCCCAAGGGCATCGCCGGTTTCGACGACATGGCGAAGGCGCTGGCGGCGGGCGGCTGCCTTATGGCCATGGGCGGCGCGGATGTGCCGGTGGGACAGTACACCTCCAAAATACTCGCCTATTTCGGGCTGGATGAGGCGGCGCTCGCCTCCTCCGGCGTTATAACCTACGGCTCCAACGTAAAGGAGGTCACGACGCAGATATCGGAGGCGAGCGCCGACTTCGGCGTCGTCTACGCCACCGACGCCTTTTCCGCCGGCCTTGAGACCGTGGACACCGCCACCGCCGAAATGTGCGGCCGGGTCGTATATCCCGCCGCCGTTATGAAAACCGGCGCCCACCCTGACGCGGCCCGGTCCTTCCTCAATTTTCTCTCCTCCGACGGGGCCGCCGCCGTGTTTGAGGGCGTGGGCTTCACCATGGTGGGCTGACATGGACTGGTTCCCGCTTTGGAACTCGGTGCGCATAGCGGCCATCTCCACCGTGGTGATATTTTTCACCGGCATATTCGCGGCCCACTGGGTGGCCAAGGCGCCCCGGTTCGTCAAGGGCCTGCTGGATGTGGCGCTGACCCTGCCCCTCGTCCTGCCGCCCACCGTGGTGGGCTATCTGCTGCTGCGGCTGCTGGGGCCGAAACGTCTTCTGGGCGCGTGGTTCCTTGAGGCCTTTGGCCAAAAGCTGGTCATGACCTGGTGGTCGGCCATATTCGCCGCCGTGGTCGTGGCCTTCCCGCTGATGTACAGGACAGCGAGGGGCGCTTTTGAGGCCTTTGACCGGACCCTTGCCCAGGCCGGAAGCACCCTGGGCCTTTCAAACACCTGGATATTCTGGCGGGTGCGGGTGCCCTGCTGCAAAAAGGGGCTTATCGCCGGAACGGTGCTCTCCTTTGCCCGGGCGCTGGGCGAGTACGGCGCGACGAGCATGATAGCGGGCTACACCCCCGGACGCACGGCCACCATCTCCACCACCGTTTACCAGCTTTGGCGCGCCGACAACGACGAGCTGGCCTTTTACTGGGTGCTCATAAACATCGCCGTCTCCGCAGTGGTGCTGCTGGCGGTGAATATGGCCGAACGCGGCGGAAAGGCGGCATCGCGGTGCTGAAGGTGGACATAAAACAACGCCTCCCCGGCTTTTCGCTGGCGGTAAAATTTGAGACGGACGGCGAGACGATGGGCCTTTTGGGCGCCTCGGGCTGCGGCAAAAGCATGACGCTGAAGTGTATCGCGGGCATAGAGCGGCCGGACGAGGGCCACATCGAGCTGGACGGCCGCACGCTTTTTGACAGCGCCGCCCATATAGACCTTTCGCCGCAGAAGCGCCGCGTAGGTTACCTGTTCCAGCAGTACGCCCTGTTCCCGAACATGACGGTGGAGGAGAACATCGCCGCCGGCTGCCGCGAAAAAGACCGGGAAAAACGCCGGTCGGCCGTGGCGGGACAGATCGCGTCCATGCGCCTTGCGGGCCTTGAGAAAAAACGCCCGGGCGAGCTTTCCGGCGGTGAGGCACAGCGCGCTGCCCTTGCCCGCATACTGATAAACGAGCCCGCTCTGCTGCTGCTGGATGAGCCCCTGGCCGCACTGGACGACTATCTGCGCTGGCAGGTGGAGCTGGAGCTGGCGGACGCCATAGCCGCCTTTGGCCGTGGCGCGGTCTTTGTCTCCCACAGCCGGGACGAGGTGCGCCGCCTCTGCGACAGCGTATGCGTGCTGTCGAACGGCAAAAGCGAGCCAAAAAGAACTGTCTCGGAGCTTTTTCGCGCGCCGGAAACACTGGCCGCCTGCCTGATCTCCGGCTGCAAAAATTTCTCCCGCGCCGAGCTTTTGGACGGCGGCCATGTTCGGGCGCTCGACTGGGGAATCCCGCTTTCGATGGAGCCTTCCGCCCCCGGCTTCGACTTTATAGGCATACGCGCCCACCATATAGAGCTGTCCGCCGTCCCCCTCTCCGCAAACTCCGTTCCCTGCCGGGTGCGCCGCGTGACCGACGACCTTTTTTCCGTCATCCTGATGCTGGAGACGCCCGGCGGGACGGAGGGCTGGTCGCTGCTGCGGGTCGAAACTTCGCCCGCAAGATGGGGGGAGCTTCAGAGCGCCGAAACGCTCTACGCCCTCCTGCCGCCGGACAAGCTCATGCCCCTTTGTGAAAACGGTTAGGCCCTTCCTCCGTCAGCCGCGTTCCCTGCCGGGCGCGCCGAAAACCCACGGCAAAAATAGATGCCCCCGAAGCGGCAGGAGTTCTGTTTTACTCCGCCGCTCCGGGGGCATATCTGTATATACTATTCTCTCTGTTGTTTCGCTGCGCCGCTCAGTTTTTCCCGTCCAGCTCGTCCAGCCTGTCCATCGCCTCGTCCGCCATGTCCTCCAGCGCCTCGTGCCGGTCGGCCCAGTCGTCGTACGCGCCGCTCTCCATGTCCTCCGGCTCCACCCTGTTCAGAGCGGCCAGCCGTGCCTTTATGTCCCGCAGAAACGCCGCGAGCTCGTCCCTGTCCATGTCGCCCACGTCGGGCGCGCTCTCAAAATATTCGTCCAGCTCGATAACCTCTCCCATGCGCCGGCCTCCCCACGCTTATTTTTTGCGGGCGTTTTTGCCCGGTACAAAAGAAATGTATCACCGGGCGGCCCCTTTGTCAACGGGCCGGCTTTGCGCCGCGAAAAAACAGCCGCCGGCCTTTGCGGGCCGGACGGCTGAAAGTGTAGACAAACCCCGTATGTTCCCCCGCCGGAGGCTGGGAAACATACAAAAAAATCTTATTATAAAGCCATTTTTAATTCTATCGGAAAAAACGAAGTATACTTTGTCGACGGCCTGAGCCGCCGGCCTTTGCGGGCCGGCGGCTGAAAACAATTTTTTGTTATGCCCCGTGTCAGTAGCTCGCCTCGGTGCTGTCCACACTGGGGGCCAGCTCCGGGTGGCAGAGTATGCTCTTTTTATAGTATATATACATCAGCAGGCTGCACAGCACCCAGCCCACCGGGTACGCCACCGCCACCGGGATGAACGACCCGCCCAGCAGCTTGTTCACATAGAGATAGGCCTGACGGAACAGCACGAAGGACACGAGCATTATCACCATGGGCGCGCGGGCGCTTCCGACACCTCTGAGGGCGCCGGCAAATATCTGGTTAAAGCAGATGAGCACGTAAAACGGCGAGATGAGCCGCAAAAACTGCACTCCGTAGGCTATCACGTCCTCCTCCGTGGAAAAGAGCATCACCATGGGGCGGGCGGCAAACTCCATGAGCACGCCGAGCACGGCGGTTATGATGAGCGACATGTAAAGCGACTGCTTTACGCCTTCCCGGGCGCGCGCGAGCTTGCCCGCGCCGTAGTTTTGCCCGACAAAGGTGGTGGAGGCCAGCGCTATGCTCTGCACCGGGATCAGTATGAACACATCCAGCTTGTTATAGCTGGACCACCCGGCCATGCAGGCGGAGCCAAAGGCGTTTATGTACGACTGGACGAACACGTTGGAAAACGAGGTCAGCGCCTGCTGTATCCCGGAGGGAAAGCCTATGGCCAGGATGCGCCTCAACGTCTTTTTCCCTATGGCGAGCAGCTTCCACTTTATGCCGTACGCGGCGTCGGCCCTGGTGAGCACGAACAGCACCAGCAGCGCGGACAGAAACTCGGAAAGGATAGTGGCGTAGGCGACGCCCGCTATCCCCAGCCCGAAGTTGATCACGAACACCAGGTCAAACACGATGTTGAGCACGGCGGAAAAACAGAGGAAGTACAGCGGCCGCCTTGAGTCGCCCACCGCCCGCAGTATGCCGGAGCCCATGTTGTATATGAGCAGGCCGGTGAGCCCGTAAAAATATATCGTAAGATACTCGTGGGCCTGTGGAAACACGTCGGCCGGCGTATCCATCAGCACCAGCATGGGGTCGACTATGAGCACGCCCGCGGCCGTAGCCACGGCGCACAGGATAAAAGTCACGGCCATGGTGGTGTGCACCGCATCGCGCAGGCCGTCGTTGTCGTGGGCGCCGTAGCACTGCGAGATCACCACGCTGGCGCCCACCGAAAGGCCCGCGCAAAGCCCGACCAGCATATTTACTATGTTTCCCGTGCTGCCCACAGCGGCCAGCGCGGCCTTGCCCACATAGTGGCCCACCACCACGGCGTCCACAGTATTATAAAGCTGTTGGAACAGCAGACCGATGGCCATGGGTATGGAGAACTCCAAAAGCTGTCTCCATATGGACCCGCCGGTCATGTCCGCCTCGCCGTTCATTATGCGTGTAGCCGTTTGGAAGACCCCCATTCCTGATCCGCCGTACCACGAAAAAATATTCATGTTGACAAAAGTCGAATCAAATTAATATTACCACATTTTTTCATCAATTGGAACCTTTCGCGCAAGCATCAAAATTCACAATGTTGCGGGCGAAAAACGGCGGATTTGGGCCGCATTTGACTAAAAAAACGGGCAAGCACCTCCTGCCCGCCCCCGAAACGCCGCCCGGACTTGACTTTCAGCTTCCATCTGGTATACTTATGTGGCAACAGATTCCAAAAGTAAATAAAAAAGAACCGTCGGCGCGCTGCGCGGAAGGGCTTTTTAAGTATTGAGCTGCGAGGTAAAGATATGAGGAAAGCCGCTTCCGTTTTTTTGCGCGCCGAAATAGGACAAAAGGATGCCGTTAGCCTGCTGGGCTGGCTCAGGAACGAGGACGTGACCCGGTTTCTAAACGAGGACCCGGCCGTCTGCGGCGAGCTGACCGCGCTTTTAGAGCGCGCGCCGGTGGAGCTTTTGGCCTGCCATTTAAACAGCGGCGGGCGTTTCTTTTTGATCTGCACGGAGGAGCACGGCTCCATCGGCTTCGTCAGGCTGCAAAACCTGCCCCACGGCGAGTATGAGATAGTTTTCGCGGTGGGCAGAGAGGAGCTGTGGGGCCACGGCTACGGTTCCCAGGCGGTTTCGGCGGCCCTTTCGCGGATGTTTTTTGAGCACCGGGCCGAAAAGCTCACCGCTAAAATACGGCGGGAAAACTCTCGGTCGGTCAACACGGTGCGCGGGTGCGGCTTCCGCCGTTCGGGCGAGTCGCCGGAGTATCTGCACTACTCCATCACCATGGAGCAGTACCTTGACCTTATGCGCGAGAACCGCGCAGAGGACATAGCGTAAACAGAGCGAGGCCGCGGCCCCGGTTCGGCCGCGAGCACCGCAGACCCTTAAAATACAAATGCATCACAGGCATGTCTTAAATAAACCTATAAAATCACCGCGCAGATTTTCTCCTTCGCTGAAAGAGAACCTGCGCGGTTTTATTTAGTTTGCTTTTTAAGATGTGTCCGCTTCGGCGGCGGATTTAAAACACAATGCTCTCTTAATCCCGATATGTTTACTTTTTTCGCTGAAATCACGCATATACGGAAATTGATAAGTTTGCATTTTAAGAGGTGTCTCCGACGGATTACTATTTAGGGGCACAAAGCCACGCCGCGTCCAGTGGCTCATAGTCCCGCCGCATCCTGTGGACGCATAGGCGGGACTATGAGCAGGAAAAAACAACGAGCGATACGAAGCGCTACAAGCGAGTAGCGCGACTATGTTTTTGACCGTTGGCATAGGCGGGGCTTTGTGCAGGAAGAAATAAGGAGTAACGCGAAGCCCCTTTAGGCGCGAGCGGAACGACTATATTTCTGACCGTCCATTCCGCTGCCCCTAAGACCCTTCGGGCCCACTTCATAAATTAGTGAAAATCTATTATCTAAGTCTGTCGCTTTCCTGTACCGCGCCTCCTGTCTCCCGTCTCCTGTACCGTGTCTCCTGTTTCCTGTCTCCTGTCTCCTGACTACTGTCTAACGACTATTCAGTACATCATGCCGTTGAGCGTCTGCTCCACCAGCAGCAGCGCGCCGGAAACGCCGAGGTGCGTCTTTGGTATCACGTCGATGTAGCCCATGCCCGGCAGCGCCGTCTCGATCCCTGTGAACTGTCGCTTTAGCAGCTTCAGCCGCCCGATCGTCGCGCCGCTGGCGAACACAAGCTCGCTGCGGGCGTCGGTCACAGAGCGGGTCAGAGCGTCCGCAAGCCCTAAGTCGGACAGCGCCTTTTCCAGTGCCTCCCGGCTGTGGTCGTACTCCTTCTCTATCACCGAGACGCACTCCGCCGCCATCCCGAAATATTCCGTCAGGAACCGCACGTAGCCCAGGCACTCCGAGTAGGTGCCCTCCGCGGTGTAGCGCACGCCCTTGGGAAGCCCCGTAAGCGAGCAAAAGCGCGACAGGTGGACATAGGCGCGGGCGCGGGCACGTTCGCTGTCCTCCAGCGCCGCGGCAGGGTTCGCCTCCAAAATATCCGAAACCTCTCTTATGAGCTTTTCCGTGGCCGCAAAGCCTATGGGCGGCGCGTCGCAGACATAGTAGGGCGTGCCGTAGCGCTCGTTCAAATATTTCGCCGTCTCAAGGCCGTATTCCGGGCTGAGCACGATGTTGAGCGCCGCCGCCGGAACGTTCTTTATCTCCGCAAGCCCGCCGCTCTCGCACAGGAAGCAGTTCACCTCCAGCCCGCAGAGGCCCATCAGTCGGCGAAGCTCGGCCGCGTCGCCCTCGTGGTCCCGCTGGAATATGGAGAGGCCGAGGAAGTTGACCGTCTTTGCCTGCACCTCCCGCTCCGGGATATCAAGCTGGTCAAACAGGGCCTTCGCCGCGCTTTCAAAGCCGCCGCAGATGCCCTTGGAGTAGCCCGGCGTCTGCATGACCACCAGCGGCTTTTCCGGTATCCGCCCGCGCACTATACCGCGCAGGTCGTCGCCTATCATGGCGGCGCCCGGCGAATTGACCACGCACAAGAGGTCGAATTTCATGTTGTCGCGGATGAAATCCACCGCCTCGGTAAGCTTTTGCCGACTGCCATAAACGTAGTCCCGGCTGTCCAGATATGTGCAGGGCACCCGCGGCTGTCCGAAAAACAGCTCCTCGGGATAGCAGAGCGGGTCAAACTCCCACATGCGTATCTTTTGGCTGTCGGAGGTGGCGGAGTTGTAGAATTTACAGCCTGTGGGCCCGTTCAGCAGCACGCAGACCCCGTCAATGCCCTCAAAGGCAAAAATCTGGCCCGTAAAGCTGTCAGGAGTAATATTTTCTGAATAGGTCTTCATCGGCCCGCCACCCTTCTTTTATATTCAACTCCAGCATCCGCGCCCAGCGCCGCAGCAGCTTTATGCCCGCGTCCGGTCCCACATCCGGGCACATGGGTATGGTGTCGGAGACCACAGCCTCGCCCGCCACGGAGGAAGCGTAGTTGGACAGCAGTATATCCGGCTTGTATTTCTCCACGTCGGCGGCGCGTTTCTCGCGGTCGTACTCCTCCTCCACCCCGCAGGGCAGAGAGAGCCGCGTGCGGAAGCCCTCGTCCTGCGAATAGGCCAGCACGCATATCTTGACCGGTATCGCGCCCGCGTCCATGGCCGGGCGGAGTATCCAGTCCAGCTCGTGGTTATATGTTATTATCATCAGCTTTTTGCCCGCAAGCGCCGGACTCAGCTTCTCTATCTCCGCTTCGTAAAGGCGGCGCTGTTCGCAAAGGAAGGTCTCGCCCACCTCCGGCTGTCCGAAATATGACGCCAGCTCCCGCACCCAGTCCTCTGTCTCATCCAGCCCCACAGGAAACGCCGGGCCGAAGAACTTTGCCCCGTACTCCCGGGACAAAAAGTCCTCCAGCCGCCGCCCGGCATAGTCGCGGTAGGCCAGCAGGTTCAGCTCGGCCGAGCAGAAGTTTTGCAGGCTGTCAAAATCGGTGTTGTAAAGGTAGCGGCAGTTCACCGAGACGCCCAGCTTTTCGAGCACCGCGGTGACGAAGGCGTAGTTTTTATCCGTGTCCTTCACGATTATCTTTTCAAATACGATGTTCACCGTTTTCGGCACGACGGGCACGTCTTTTTTAATTATCTGCCGGGCCAGAGCGGTGTAGCTCATCAGCATGCCCTGCAGGTAGTCGCCGGCCATGTTGCCGTCCGCCTTTATGGTCATGACGGGGCACTCCGGCTCCGAAAGCGTTTTGGCCTTGTCTATGTCGTCGCCGATTATTCCTGATGGGCACGCGCTGATTATGATTATCGCCCGGGGCTTGCTCTGTTTAAGCTCGCGCACCGTGTCCATCAGCTTGTTTGTGCCGCCGAAAATGAGGTCCGTCTCCGTCATGGCGGTGGTGGCCAGGTTCGGCGACAGGGCGTTCGGCATCAGTATCCCACGCTCATATATCCCGCGGCGGCCGGGCGAAGATATGGTCTGGCCGCTTATAAAGATGCAGCTTTCCGGCGAGTGGGCCAGCACCACCGCGTCCCGTATCTGGGAGGCCACGGTGCAGGCGCCGTTAAACGCGCAGCCATGGAGCGGCTCGCCCCTCGAAAGGTTTTTGGAGTAGCAGCGGTTGGGGTCGGCAAGGTCGATGGAGGGCGCTGCGGGCGCGGCAACGGCATCGTCTGTCGCAAGCTTTTCGGCCCGGTGGTCGGCCATGGAGCGCCCTGGATGGAGCAGCGCGTTTTCCAGCTCCCCGTCGGTCAGGGGTTTCGGCTGGTAAAGGGGCATGCCGGCGGCTATCCGGCGGGCCAGCTCCATGAAAAGCCGGGCCAGCGCGGCGTCCTCGCCGTACTCCACAACGGTCATGCCGGCGGCCTCGGCCTCGGCAAAGGAGTTGCTGCGGGGCACCTTGACAAGTATGGGCAGCTCCACCGCGCCGGCAAAAAGCTCCACCCGCTCGTCCTCGCCCTCCACGTTCCGGCTGTTGTAGATAAGGCCCGCCACCCGGCGCTGCCCGTCCCGGTCGTAATTCAATATGCCGCGCAGAATGTTGTTGGCGGCGTAAAGCGACATGAACTCGCCGGAGGTGACGATAAACACCGCCTCGGCGTACTCCCGGCGGATGGGCACGGCGAAGCCGCCGCACACCACGTCGCCCAGCACGTCGTAGAGTATGGTGTCGTAGCGCTCCTTTATTTTAAAGCTGTCCAGCAGCTCGAAGGTCGTGATTATCCCGCGCCCGGCGCAGCCGACACCCGGCTCCGGGCCGCCCGCCTCCACGCAACCGACGCCGCCGTAGCCGTGAAACAGGATATCCTCTATCTTGTAGTTCAGGGGGTTGGTGGCCCGGATATAATCCAGCGCCGTGGTGATGTCGCGCCCGTGCATGAGCAGGCGGGTGGAGTCGTGCTTTGGGTCGCAGCCGATTTGCAGCACGTGCCGCCCAAGCTGCGACAGCGCCGCGGATATATTGGCGGAGACGGTGGACTTGCCTATGCCGCCCTTGCCGTATACGGCCAGTTCTTTCATTGTTTCCTCCTTTTGGCGGGGCCTCTTTCGCCGCGCCGGAGATATGCTACATAATAACATATGATACTATATTTTCGCGCGTTTTTCAAGGCGGGCCGGAGCCCTGAAAGCCCGCCTTTAAAAAACAAGCGCAAATGCGAAGCGCCCCACCGGCGTCCCGCATTTGCGCTTGTTGCAGCCCTGAAAGCCCGCGGCCCGTCAACGGGCGCCGTTTCCCACTATCCGCTGGGCAGTATCGACCTTCAGCGTCGTCAAAAGGTTCAGATATCTTTCCGGCGGCATGGGGTCGCGCCCGCCAAGCCAGCGTTTAAGCGACACCAGAAACGCGTCGCTCCAAAAGTCGGCGTAAAAGACCGCGTGCTCATAATCATTGTGGCGGTCGGAAAACATCTCGCTGAAATGGGCCAGCAGTATGGGGCGCAGCACCTCCCCGAAATACTCCGAAAAGGAGTTTTGGCCCTCCACCTCCAGCGCGTTGCTGTAAAACAGGCGGTTTTCATAGAAGTAGTGGCAGGCGTCGGTCAGAAAGCGGTCGGTGGTGTCCTCTCCGCCGACGGTCACGGCCTCCGCGAACTCGGTATAGAACACCCAGTTGACAAGGTCGTACTTGTCGCGGAAGTGGTAATAAAAGCTCTTGCGGTTCATGCCGCACTCGGCGCAGATCTCCCCCACGCTTATTTTGGCGAAGGGCTCCCTCGCCATCAGCGACTTCATGGCCGCCGCCAGAGCTTTTTTCGTTATGTTGGAATCCGGCATACGCCCGTCGCCTCCCGCATTAAATAGCTTTCTTGTCCTCGCCCCGCGCCTCTTTTTCGGTGTAGCCGAGCTTTGGCATTATCCGCTCCATGACGGCGACAAGGCTCGACCCCTTTATGGCCTCGGCCATGTGCTTCCCGCGGTTCACCGCCGCCACGGCAAGCCCCGCCGCCGATATGCCGAAATAGCACGGCTCGTCGGATATAACCCTGTCCACAAAGCGTATGTCCGACGCCATATCGACCAAAAACAGCGGCCTGCGCTGCCCGTTCCGGATGCTCGTAACGGCGGCGGAAACGGCCTCCATCGTCTCTGTGGAGCAGCCCGGCTCCGCCTCCAGCAGCAGGAAATAGCAGCCGGCGTCGACAAACTCATCCAGCCAGCCGCCGTCCGCCATCCAGACCTCGTCGCCGTCGGAGTAGGTTATTGTGGCCCCGTAAAGCAGCCGCCTTCCTAGCATAAGCTCCGCCTGAGCCGAAAAGTCCCGGCTCTTCCCGCTGGTGGCGACCACGGCGTTTTTCGTTTCAAAAAGCGCGTCGGCGCCCGCCGCGGTTATCGGCTCGTCGAGCATGAGCACGAACGCGCAGTCAGGGTTGTTCTGGCAAAGCGAAAGCACGGCGGCAAGCCCGCTGCGGCACTTGACAAAATAGGTGTATACGCCCAGCGCGCGCCCCTCGCGTATCACCCGGTTGAGTTCGGAGAGCGGCATATGCTCCGGGGCCGCGGCGTCGTACTCCAGCACCACGTTCCACGGTATGTTGTAGCCCAGCTCCTTCTCCTTTTTCCTTATACACTCGGCCCCAGTGGTCCAGCTGTTGTAGCCCAGCCCGACGCCGAACTCCTTTATTATGCCATGGTCCACCTCCCGCGCCATACGGGAGATAAGCTCATAATAGGCGCTGTCCTCGTCCTCCAGCATATTGGCGACAAGCTCGAAAAACGTCTGCTGGTAGCCGCCCTTTGCGAACTGCCGCCCCATATCTATCAGGCGGCGGACGGTGCGCTTGGGGTCCGTCTCTATATCGCGGAGCCATTTATCGGCGGCGGAGCGTATCAGTATGCGGGGCAGGCTGTCCTTTTCCAAAGCAAGCACTTCCTTTATATCTCTTATCGTACATTACGTATTATAACACGGAAAGCCGCTCCATAAAGGAACAGAACGCCGTCTTTGTCCAAAAAGGCCACAAAACCTTTCT
>CAYONL010000014.1:0-23786 GCA_964405305.1 uncultured Oscillospiraceae bacterium
GTTCGTGCCGAAAATACTTGGAGGGCAGCCTCCCGGAAAGATAGGTCGGTGCCGGCACTAACCGCCTCTTATGAGGCGGTTTTTTGTTATATAAATTTGAAAGCGGAAAATGGGGAGTACAATGAAATATATCAAATTATTGGCGGCTGCCGCGGCGTTGATGATGCTCATCGCGTGCTCAAATCAGGAAAACGGACAGACGTCGGAGGAACAGTCGGGAACGGCGGTGCTCACGGAAAGCAAGTCGGCGGAGTCCGAATCTGAGTCGGAGCCTGAACCCGAACCGGTTCCCGAACCCGAACCGGCGCCGGAACCGGACAGAAGCAAGGCCTACGTGTACGAGCAAAACCCGGCGCTGACCCCGGTGGATTATGACTCGCCCGCGCTGCTGCCAATTTCGGAGGACCTGGGACAGGAATATCAAAACAGCATCGTGTTCCTGTGCGATTCGCCTACATACTGGATGGGGCCGTTCGGTCTGCTGGATGGCGGAAGCGGGATGGAGCAGATATGGACAGGGCCGGAGGGCACCATGACCCTGGCGTATCAGAGCAGCTACAGCATACTGGACCCCTACGACCAGACGGAGAAGCCGATAAGGGACGTGGTGGAGCAGCACAAGCCCGAAAGAATGATAATCGCGCTGGGCATAAACGGTATAATGTTTATGGACAAGGACAGTTTCACTGCGGAGTACAAAGATTTGGTGAGCGACATAAAGGAGCTGAGCCCCGAAACCGACGTCATATTCCAGTCGATATATCCCATAACGACGGCGTACAAAAACTGGGGAGCCATCACTAACGTGATGATAACCGAAGCGAATTCCTGGATACTCGACATGGCGGAGGAGCTGGGCTGCAAGTACCTTGATTCGTTCTCCGTGCTGGTGGGGGACGACGGCAACGCAAAGCCGGAGCTTATGCAGAAGGACGGGCTTCATCCGAACGAGGAGGGCCTCACCCTTGTGCTGGAGTATATCCGCACCCACGGTCACCGGACGGAAAGCGTCGCAAAAAGCTGAAAAAACAAGGCTCGGATATGGGCGGATCATCGTTCCATCTCCGGGCCTTGTTTCTGTTATACGCCTTTGGGTCGTCCGGCCGCCGTGTTACCGGGTCGAGCGCGCCCCAGTCCTTTCTGCGGAGCTGATCCAGCTCGCGCCGCCTTTTTTTGGACAGCTTTTCGTAGGGAATAAATTTCTCCATGGTATCCCTCCTTTTGTTTAGTTTATTATAATAGCAGGGCGGGGGCCGCCTGTCAAGCTCCGTTTTATGGAACCGGCGGCGCGGTTTGGTACTATGTTATCATTGGCGCGCGGCAGTGGTAAAGATGTTGCATTTACTTTAAGAAATCCGGGTGTTATACTTTAAGCCAAACGGAAACGAATTTGGAAAAGGATGGTCATCAGTATGGACATGAAACAGTGGGCGGCGGACACCGTTGCCGCAAAACGCAAAAAGGCCTTGCCGGTGCTCTCGTTCCCGGCCATACAGCTTATGAATGTTTCGGTGCGGGAGCTTATTTCCAGCGCCGAGACGCAGGCACGCGGCATGATAACCGTTGCCGAACGGGTGGATTCGGCCGCCAGCGTAAATCTGATGGATCTTTCTGTGGAGGCGGAGTGCTTCGGCGGAGCGGTGCGCATGGATGAGGGCGAGGTGCCCGCCATAGTCGGCCGCGTCGTCACAAGCGAGGAGGAGGCCCGGGCGCTCGCTGTTCCAAAGCTGGGGGCCGGGCGCACAGGAGTTTATATTGACGCGGTGGGCCGTGCGGCGGCGGCCATAAACGACAGGCCGGTCTTAGGCGGAGCGATAGGGCCTTTTTCGCTGGCGGCAAGGCTTATGGGCGTGTCGGAATCCATGCTGCTGTGCTACGATGAGCCGGATATGGTGCATATTCTTGCCGAAAAGTCGGCGGAGTTCATCATAAAGTATATTTCGGCGTTCAAGGCCGCGGGCGCCGACGGTGTGGTCATGGCGGAGCCGGTGGCGGGCCTTATGTCGCCGGAGCTGACGGAGGAGTTTTCCTCAAAATATGTAAAAGAGATAGTGCGGGCGGTGCAGGACGACGGCTTTATGGTCGTCTACCACAACTGCGGCGGCTCCACGCTTCGCTGTATAGATTCCATACTGGATACGGGGGCCATGGCTTTCCACTTTGGAAACGACATAAAAATGGCCGATATGCTGCCCCATATACCGAAGGACAGGCTCTGTATGGGCAACGTGAGCCCGGCCGGACAGTTTAGAAACGGCACTCCGGAGTCCGTAAGGCGGGCGACGCTGGAGGTGATGGAGGCCTGCTGCGGCTACGACAACTTTGTTATATCGTCGGGCTGCGACATACCGCCGCTTGCTCCATGGGAAAACATAGACGCGTTCTTTGCGGCGGTCGATGAGTTTTACGGCGCAAAATGAGCTGGTTCGTCTACATGCTCCGCTGCGGCGACGGAACCGTTTACACCGGCATGACCGACGACCGGGAGAGAAGACTTGCCCTCCACAACAGCGGGCATGGCGCGAAGTATACCCGCAGCCGGCTGCCGGTCCGGATGATATACAGCGAGCAGGCCGTGACCCGCGGCGCCGCCCTTTCAAGGGAGGCCGCCATAAAGCGCCTGACCCGGGCCGAAAAGCTGGAGCTTGCGGCGGGAAGTCCGTCGGCAGAGTTCAATATCCCCGAGGGGGCGGCGAAAATAATAGCGAAGCTCAAGGCGGGCGGGTATGAGGCCTGCGCCGTGGGTGGCTGCGTGCGCGATACGCTGATGGGGCTGGCGCCCCACGACTGGGATCTGGCATCCTCCGCTCTGCCGGAGCAGGTGAAGGCCTGCCTTGCCGGGCAGAGGATAATGGAAACGGGTGTAAAACACGGCACTGTGACGGTTTTGGCGGAGGATGGGCAGTACGAGGTCACCACCTTCAGGCGGGATGGGCGCTACTCCGACGGAAGACGGCCGGACAGCGTGGAGTTCGTGCCGGGGCTGCGGGAGGACCTGGCCCGGCGCGACTTCACCATAAACGCCATGGCCTGGTCGCCGGAGAGCGGAGTGATAGACCCCTTCGGCGGGCGCATGGACATAAGGGAGAAGGTCATCCGCTGCGTGGGAGAGCCGGAAAAGCGCTTTCAGGAGGACGCTCTGCGCATACTGAGGGCCATACGGTTCGCCTCGCGCCTGGGCTTTGATATAGAGCGGGACACAGAGCGGGCGATGTTTGAGGAAAAGGAGCTGTTGCGCGGCGTATCGGGCGAGAGGGTGCGTGAGGAGCTCGTCGGCATCCTGATGGGGGAGGGCGCGGGAACGTTAATTTGTCGCTGCAGGGACGTGCTGGCGGTCCTGTTGCCGGAGCTGCCGCCGCCGAATTATGAGCAGGACAACCCGTGGCACATACATGACTTGCTTCGCCATACGGCCGCCGTAGTGGATGGCGCGCCAAAGGACGCCGCGGTAAGGCTCGCCGCGCTGTTTCACGACATGGGAAAGCCACTCTGCCGCACGGTGGATGAGCACGGAGTGGCCCATTATTGCGGCCACGCGGAGGTGAGCGCCGAAATATGCCGCCGCGCCATGAAATACGTGCTCAAATTTGACAACGAGACCACGAGGAAAGTTGTCACCCTGGTCGAGCGCCACGATAGACCCATAGCGCCGGAGGATAAGTCTGTTCGCCGGGCCATAAACCGCATGGGCATGCCACTTCTGTCAAAGCTGCTGGAGCTTCAGAGGGCGGACGCCGGTGCTCAGGCCCCGGAGCGCGCCGAGGGCAGGCTTGCGGACATAGCGGCGGCGCGGGAGATAATGATGAGGCTGGGGGCGGAGGAGTGCTGCTTTTCGCAAAAGGAGCTGGCGGTGGACGGCGGCGACATGATTTCGCTCGGCCTTTCACCGGGGCCTCAAATCGGGCGCATGCTCAAAAAGCTGCTGGACGCCGTGCTGGACGGAGAGCTTGAAAACGACCGTGAAAGCCTGCTGGCGGCGGCGCGGAAAACTATAGAGGAAGCTGATGACAATGAAGCGATACGGGACGGTAAAGACTAAGCGGCTGCTTATAACCTCCATGACGGACGACGAGCTGCAGCGGGTAATGGAGAATGAGCAGGATGAGCACATGCGTGGGGCCTATGGCGAGATGCTGGCCCTCTGCCTTGAGCACCCGGAAGAAAGGCTTTGGGCGACGGCCTGGAGGATAAGACTGCGAAGCGGCGTTGGCATAGGCGACCTCTGCTTTAAAGGTGCGCCAAAGGACGGCGAGGTGGAGCTCGGCTACGGCATCGACGAGCCGTACCGCCGTCAGGGCTACTGCACCGAGGCCGTGAAAGCCATGACCGAGTGGGCGCTGGGGCAGGAGGGCGTGTGGTTCGTAATGGCCGAGACGGAGCCGGGCAACGTGCCGTCGCAAAGGCTGTTAAACAGGCTGGGCTTTGTGCCGGCAGGCGAGGGAGAGGAAGGCCCGCGCTTTGAGAAGGTGAGGCCGGAGACGCAGTGGATGCCGATATACATGTGCATAGGCATGAGCGTCGGCCTCTGCTTTGGTACGGCGCTGGACAATTTGGCCCTCGGCATGTGTCTGGGCGTCGGCGCGGGCGCGGCGGTCGGCTCGGCGCTGGACTTTACCCTTAAAAAGCAGCGCGCCAGGGCGATAAGCGACCACGAGGCACTTAAAGCCCGGCGCTTTGAAGAGGCCAAGGGCGGGCATGGGGCCCTTGCGGTGGTGGCGGCGCTTTTCAGGGACGGCGGGCGCTTTATGATCTGCCGCCGGCCCATGAACAAGGCGCGCGGCGGGCTTTGGGAGTTTCCGGGCGGAAAGGTGGAGCCGGGCGAAACGCCGCAGGCCGCCCTTGCCCGGGAATGCCGGGAGGAGCTGGCCATAGGCATCGACGTGGGCGAAAAATACATGGAGCTTTATCACCGCTACCCGGATATAAATGTGCGGCTGACGCTGTTCGAGGCGCGGATAGCTTCCGGCGAGCCGCAAAAGCTGGAGCACAGCGACATACGCTGGATAGCGCCGGGCGAGATACCCGAATATGATTTTTGCCCCGCCGACAAGGAGATACTGGCGAAGCTCGCCGGTGAGCAGGCCTGACGCTGACCGGTGAATGGAGCGCGGCTTTGAGATTTTATTTTGCGAACAACAAAAAAGCCCGCGCCTTCCGTGGTGAAAGGTACGGGCTTTATTTGTTTTCCTACCTGTTAACGGCCGAAAGTATGTCCGCCATCAAGGAAGATGGTCTGTCCGGTGATGTAGTTGCCATCCGGGCTGGCGAGGAACACAACGGCGGGAACTATGTCGGAGTCTATGTCGCCGAGGCGGGCCAGCGGAACGGGCTTCATGGTCTCGGCAAAGCCGGCCGGGTTCATTTCTTTCCACATTTTGGCGGCGGCGGTCAGCGCACCGGGAGAGACGACGTTGACGGTGATCTGGTCTTTGCCAAGCTCACGGGCGCCCACACGGGTCAGGCAGCGGATGCCCTCTTTGGCGGAACCGTAGGCGGCGAAGGTCTCCATGCCGTCGATGCCGGTATCGGAGCAGACGTTGATGATGCGGCCGTAGCCGGACTCACGCATGTAGGGGATGCACTCGCGCATGAAGATCATGGTGGCGAGAGGGCCGGTGCGGAAAGCCAGCTCCATGGCGCTGCTGGTGGTGGCGTCGATGGGGGTGTAGGGTTTCTCGGTGGCCTGGGCGTTGTTGACAAGGATGTTGACGGTGCCGAAACGCTCGACGGTCTTCTTAACGGTATCTATAACGTTCTGCTCGTCGCCGACGTTGCAGTGAACGAACATGGCCTCTCCGCCCATGGAGATGAGTTCTTCCTCAGCCTTCTTGCCGGTCTCGTCGTTGAACTCGGCTATGACGACCTTGGCGCCCTCTTTGACAAAACCCTTGCAGTAACCAAAGCCCATGCCCTGGCCGCCGCCGGTTACGATCGCTACTTTACCTTCCAATTTTCCCATTGTAATTACCTCCCTTTCAAATTTAACACAAATAATTTATTCGTTTTTGAGCAGATAAGGAGCTATGAGCTGGTCGCGGGCGTCGTCCGGGATCAGGTTCTGATATGTAAGCTGCTTGCTGGTGGTGACGCCCAGCACCTGGCGCAGCTCACCAAACATCTCGGCGGTCTTGACGCCGGCGGCGGTGGCTTCGATGACGGGAACGGTGGTGCCGGTAACCTTGCTGTAGCCGGCAATGGTCAGCGCGGCATAAAGACCGCAGGCGGTGCAGATGACCTCGGCTCCGTCGTCGATGCACTGTTTGGCGCAGCGCTCAAATATCGGGATGACGTTTTCATATACAAATTCGGGGGACTCGAACCACTTCACGGAGTTGGTCAGCAGCTCGTACCACTTGGGATCGCTGGGAACGCGGACAGGGTTGACAATGGCGCGGTCCTCAAGCCCATAGAGGCGCAGGTTGCGGCGGGTCAGCGGGGCGGATTTGTCGTCCACGCCGATGCAGGCAAACTTGGAGCCGGGACGTGTGGCTATGTGCATGGCGGATTCCTCCATGCCGATGACCGGGATGTTGACAGCCTCGCGGCACTCCTGAAGGGCGGGGTCGTTGCCGCAGCGGATCATGGCCACATCGAAGCCGCGTTTTTCGGCGTCGATAACTCCTGCCACGATCTCTACGTCGTTAAACAGTTCCAGATAACCGTGGGAGGTGTAGTTGGTGGTGCGGGTGACAAAGCCCTCCTCAACTATGGTATCGGGATGGGTCACCTTAGTGTACAGTTTGCGCATTCCCTCGCTGAGACGAAGATAGTCGTCACCTTTAAAGCGCGGATTGCTCTTAGGACCGATGTTCTGAACATAAATTTTAACGCCCAAAATTATCCTCCCCTTCACTTTTGTAAGCCGGATAAAAGTAAAAAATAATATCGGCCACATGGATAAAATTATATTTATTTATTTTAGCAAGTCAAGAAAACTAAAAATTATAGTTAATAACCGACAAAAATAGCTGTTGAAATTTGGTTATAAGAGAAACACAAAAATCCCTTCCGATATTCTCGGAAGGGATTTTTGTGATGTTGGGAAAAAATATTACACGTAGTACTCCATGGGGTAGGTGAGGTACTGCAGCTCGTCCAGCTGATCCATGGTGATGAGGCCGGCGGGGGCGTTCAGTACGGTGGGGATACGGTTGACGATGGTGGCGCAGGTGTGCTCAACGGTGGCGGGCTTTACAACGTGGAACTCGGTGTCCGGCTCGCCGGTGATCTTCCAGTCGCACATATCGCCGTCGTCGGGGCCGTAGACCTTGCCTATGCACTTTGTCTCGATGACCGGGCCCTGGAAGGTTTCGGTGGTGACCACGGCCGCCATGCCTATGCAGTGGCCCTTCGGGATGACTTTGCCCATGGTGGAGGAATAGAGATCGCCGTCGTGGAAGTAGGGCACGCACTTCTGGGTCTGGGATTTTATGCTCCAGCCCATCTTGGAGGCCAGCGCCTCGTTGGAGTTCCAGACGTAGGAGGGCTCGACAGTTTCGGGGTGGGCGATCTGCTGCTCAAACTCCTCGGCGGTCAGGTCAACGCCGTGGGCTTTCGCCAGAGCGAGGCCGTACTCCTCCACGTTGTAGCTGACGGCGCCCTCTATCTTCTTTATGGTCTGGCAGCCGCCGGCCACCATTCCGACCATGTTGACCCAGAAAATGTCCTCCATGCCGCTGCCGACGAAGGTGCAGTTGTTTTCCTTGGCCATCTTGTCAAGCTTGTTGGCGCGCACCGGGTCGGTGGTCCAGCAGTCGGTGGCTTCCTCGCAGGTGGTGATAACGTTTATGCCGCGCTCAAGGCATTTGACAAAGTGGTCGTAGCAGTCGCTGACAAGGCTGAACAGGGTGACCACGGCTATATCGGGGTCGGTGTTGTCTAAAACTTCGTCGGCGTTGTTGCTGATAAGTGTGCCGGTTTTAAAGCCGAGCTCGCAGTAATCGCCTATGTCCATGCCGACGATGGCGGGGTTGTTGTCTATGGCGCCGACTATCTGCGCGCCGTTTTCATACAGGTAACGCATGGTGTACTTGCTCATTTTGCCGCAGCCGTACTGCACTACACGCACTTTTGGAAGATTCATGTTGACAGCTCCTTTTTAATACATTTATATTTTACGGAGATCGCTCTCCTTCGTACAAACATATTATAAAGGTTGACAGCGGTATAAGGTCAATAGCTATTTTTTTAACGAATGATGTCGTTTTATTGAAACTTTACCGGCACTTGCAGGCGCAAAAACATGCCGCGCTCGGTTTTACCGATGACCGGCAGCTCGGCGACGACCTCGCAAAGGTAGTCGCCGGCCACCTCCATACCGTTTTTTGAAACGGCGTCCAGCAGGCGTTCGGCGTACTCGCGCTCCTTGTCGAACCGGTCGCAGTAAATGCAGAGGTAGCTGCCGGCCGGGACGGCGGTTATAAGGTCGCCGCGCACAAACTCGCTGTCCACGAAAACAAACACCTCGGTGGAGACAAACTGCCGCGTAAGCAGCTTTTCGCGCCGCATTATGGTGCCCACGTTGCAAAAATAGAGCTGGGGAAGCTGGTCCGCTATGAGACTGCCCTTCAGCTCCCGCAGCAGCTTTTCGTAGACCTCTATCCCGTAGTCGTAAAAATTTATCCGGGAATCCACACAGTAGACCTGCCGCCGGTCTATGCGCTCAAGTATCACCGTGCCGTCGGGCGGGGCGTTCTCATACCGCTCAAAGCTCTCTATCGTGCGGCGGACGGCAAGCTGCTGTATGCGCAGCTCGTCTATCTGCTTTTCAATATGCTCCGCGCGCTGGGCAAGGATATGGCACAGGCTGGGTATATCCCCGCCGTCAAGGTTCGCCTTTATGTCCTTTAGCCCCATGCCCAGCGACTT
Organism: uncultured Oscillospiraceae bacterium; assembly: GCA_964405305.1. GTDB lineage: Bacteria > Bacillota > Clostridia > Oscillospirales > Ruminococcaceae > UMGS1668. The sequence continues at coordinate 8,869 of CAYONL010000014.1, forward strand.
CATGTATTGTATCATGTCGAGGCGGGCGCTTTGGCGTATGTCGTAGTAGCGGTAGCCGTTTTCGCTTCCGCGGCCGACGGGGGAAAGCAGGCCTATCTTGTCGTACAGCCGGAGCGCCTGTTCCGAAACGTGGTTCATCTGCGCCATCTGGCCAATGGTCATCTGCTCCATCATATGCCCTCCGCAAACCTTATTACAGCAACAATGTTTTACATATAAAAATATTTATTTACCAGCTACAGTATAGACCGGGGCGCGGACAAAAGCAAGCGGCGGAGAGTTAAAACCGTTTTTTCAGCTCGTCAAAATCCGGGTCGTCTATGGTGAAGCCGGAGGAGGCGGCGAAGCTGTCCGGGTTCACGTTGCTCTGATAGACGTGATCCCAGCCGGTGCTCGCCTCCACCGTCTGCCCGCCGCCGCAAGGCAAAGATAGAGGGCCTGCCGTCCGCTCTCTACAGACAACAAGCCCTTTGCCGGGTCATTTAAAATACTTGCGTTACTATATCGGGCAGATTGATGTTTGCCCGCCGCTTTTGCTGCGATTAGACAGGTAAGATGCCGCGGTACTGCGCCGGACTCGGTATTAAGTGCGCCCGCCGTCCTGCATTACGGAGCCGCCGTCCGGGCGCTCGCCGCCGTTTTTCCGGTCGGGCGCGGAGACAGGCAGTTTTTCGCTTATGATTCGGAACAGATCCTCCGGCACAAAGGGTTTGGCCAGGTGGGCGTTCATTCCGGCCTCCATGGATTTGGCCACGTCGTCGTCGAAGGCGTTGGCCGTCATGGCGATTATGGGGACGGCGGCGGCGTCGGCCCTTTCAAGCATGCGTATACGGCGGGTGGCCTCCAGCCCGTCCATCTCCGGCATCCTTATATCCATCAGTACGCAGTCATAATAGAACTCCGGGCTTTCAGAAAACATCTGGAGGCCCTGCGCTCCGTTTTCCGCGCAGTCCACCTCGCAGCCGGCATTTTGCAGCAGCTTCACAGCAATGGTACGGTTCAGCGGGTGATCCTCGCACAGCAGTATGCGGCGCCCGGTCAGGTCAGTGCACGCCGCGGCGACAGTTTCGGTCTCATCCCGCCGCTGTGCCTTATCAAACGGAAGGGTCAAAATTATTTCCGTACCTTTGCCGGGCTCGCTTTTAACATATATCGCGCCGTTCATCATTGTTACCAGCCGGTTGACTATAGACATGCCAAGCCCGGTGCCGTTGTAGCGGCTTTGCACCGTGGCCCGCTCCTGTGCGAACGGCTCAAAAAGATGGGGCAGAAACTCCGCGCTCATGCCAACGCCGGTGTCGCGGACGACTATGCGCCTTATGAGGCGGGTCTCATCCTCATACAGCATTTCAGAGCGGTACTCCACGGTGCCGCCCTCGGGAGTGAACTTGATTGCGTTGGACAAAATATTGCTGAGTATCTGCTGTATACGTACCGGGTCTGCGTGCAGCATGACAAAGTCCTCTTTGTCTATGTCGCAGATGAAGTTGATCTTTTTTTCGGCGATCATGGGCTTTAACGACGCCCTCAGGGCGTCGAAAATCTCTCTGGAGTTGAAATCCTGACAGACCAGCGTCATATTTCCGGCCTCTATCTTGCTCATGTCAAGCGTATCGTTTATTAGACTGAGCAAAAAATGTGCGGAGGTGTCCATCTGCTCATGGTACTCGTCTATGACGGCGGGATCCGTCTCGTGCTTGAGCAGGCCGAGCACGCCTATTATGCCGTTCATGGGGGTGCGCATATCGTGGCTCATGCGGGAAAGAAATTCGGATTTGGCGCGGCTTGCCTCCTGAAGCTCAGCTATCAGTGCAAGCTCTTTTTTGCGTCTGCGCTGGATTATGCAGAGGATGATCAGCGTGGCGATAAGGGCGGAGGCGGTCAGCGAGATGGCCAGCGCGCCCACAGGGTCAGCATATATGTAGCTCCAAAAGGTGGCGTCGCGTTCCGGAAAGTTTGTGTACGGCTGGGAGATGCGCAAAATATCATCGTCGTCTATAGTGAATGAGGCCTTGTTGATCACGGCGGCAAGGTAGTGGTTCAAATCCTCCCGCACGCCAATGCAAAAGTATTCCTGATACACGGGCATGGTAACTTCGGTAAGGCGGTTCAGCTCATCCTTGTAAGCGGCGTACTGCGAGATCGGGCTGTAAAAATAGGAGCAGTCGGCCTCTCCGGAAAGCATCGCCCGCACGCATTCCTCCGGGTTGTGAAAATAAAGTATATTTTCATCGGTCAGCATGACGGGCAAATATCTCGCCATGGAGTTGGAGCCGCCGATTGCCGCCACGGTGTCGAAAGTTGTGCCGGAGCCGCGGGGAGAAAGCCGCGAAACGGTTGTGGAATAATATGGAGAGGTCAGTACAAAGCCCGTGCTGTCCGCCGCGTTCAGATCCCACCGCATATCCAGAACAATGTCCGCGGTTTTCATCATGTCGTTGTATTCCTCACCGGTATTGGGAGCGAGCACCTTTATACTCAGGCCGGTGAGGTCCAGTATCTCCCTCGCCAAATCGCCCAATATGCCCGTAGGGACGTTTCCATTATAATAGGAGAGAGGGGCGCAGTTGGGACTCATTATGGCGGTGAAAACAACGCCGCTTTCTTCGCAGGCAGCAACATAATTTTTCTCCTCGTTTGTGAGGAAGCTGCTGCCATCCATGGTGTTGGGGTAATATTTATTTTTAAGGGTGTCCTGAATACTTGGGTTTGTGGCGTAAAGCTGTTTCAGCGCGTAGTTCACCTCGTCAAGCAGGGCCTGGTTTCCCTTTTTGACCATGATATAGACGTTGTGTGTTTTTATCTGATCTATAATAGTTGCGTTCTCCACCAGCAGCATATGAGTTGAGACTATGGCGTCAACATCGCCGTCCTGTAAAGCCTGAGCCAGCGCGCTGAAATTCGGGAAAAAAAGTTCCTGATACGTAAACTCATTTTTCTGCGCGAATTCAAGAAGGGAATCATGCTGCTGCGACGGGCTGTCCTCTGTACCGACTACGCCCACCCTCAGTCCGTCGTAGGTGGAGTAATCGCCCGGTGTGCAGGGCGTTTTTCTAAGTGAGCTGACCATGATGACGTCTATAGATACGCCCACAGGGTCATCCGAAAAATCATAAAGCGCCTCTCTTGCCGGGGTCTTTATGGCGTCCAAAGCCATATCAATATCGCCGGTAAGTATTTTATCAAGATTTTCACTGAAACCGTCGTTGCAGCCCACATATTCATACCGCCAGGGCGCAAAAACCTTAAGGTATTGCAGTATTTCGTAGGCGTAGCCGCTGTAGTTGCCGTTTTCGTCCCGCATCTGGTAGCCGTTTATCTCATCAAAGGCGACTTTTACCGTGTGTATATCGCCGCCGGCGGCAATGGCCGGCGTTGCCATGGAGACGACCAGCAGCAGGGAGAATATAAAAAGTAAAATCCTTTTCATGTTAATGCTGCCAACCCCCTGTAGTAAGGTAAAAAAGACTTTTTTTAAGTATAGCAGAAAATGAGAAAAATACAATCTTATAACAATAAAAGGAGCGTAACACCGACACGTCTACGGGCTGAGCCTGTGCGGGCGCACTTGAAACACGGCCGCCGATAGTATATAATAGATATACAAGCGGCGTCGGGCGTTACAGCCTGTTGTTCCGCCCGTAAAAGATCATATAGCAGGAGGGCTTTGCCATGGTAAACAGCGAAGAAGCGGCGAAGGCGGCGCTTAGTTATAAGACCCGGTGCCTCAACATATACCGCAAGCTCAGGTTCGACATGCAGGAGGTGGACACCTCCCCGGAGATAAGGGACGACGCGCTGGTGCTGGATAAGCTGACCGCCGCCGGTGAGTACGAGGCCGCCGTGGAGGTGAGCCGAAAAATAGTTTACCTTGTGGGCATGACGTGCGAAAGGCGCTATATAACCGAGGCCGACTACAAGTGCATAAAGGATGAGGCGGCAAGCTTTGTCGCGGCCGTGTCGGACAGGGAGGGCTGAAAGCCGCGCCGAGCCACTCCGAATATCGTATATGAAGGCCGTCCGGGAAGGGCGGCCTTTTTGCACGCCCAATTTTATGGAAAAAAATAAAAGGTAAAAGTTTGCAATTTACCACAAAAAGAGGTATAATGAACAAAAATTATATGCGCAAGTAAAATGTATTGGAGTGAATGTGAAAAAATAAGCGCAGGAAGGAGTCTTACATGAAAGAAACATGGCAGGAGGAGCTTGCAGGAAATGTAAACACAGTGGAGGAGCTGTCGGAGCTGCTGGCGCTGGACAGGGATGAGGCGGACATGATGCGGGAGGTCACGGCGCAGTTTCCGATGTCCATATCCAGATACTATCTCTCGCTGATAGACAAAGGTGACCCGGACGACCCCATACGGAGGATGGCGCTGCCGATGGGGGAGAGGCTGGACGCGGCGGGCGCGCTGGACACCAGCGGCGAGGAGGACAACACGGTGATGCCCGGAGTTCAGCACAAATACAGGCAGACGGTGCTCATTCTGACCACAAGCCAGTGCGCCATGTACTGCCGCTACTGCTTCAGACGGCGGTTGGTGGGGCTTCCGGGGGCCGTGGTGGCGGAGCGGCTGGACGACATAGTGCGCTATATAGAGGCTCACCCGGAGGTGAACAATGTGCTGCTGAGCGGTGGCGACGCGCTGCTAAACAGCAACGAGCGGCTGGACGCGTACCTCTCAAGGCTTTCGCGGCTGGAGCAGCTAAATTACATCAGGCTGGGCAGCAGGACGCCGGTGACCTTTCCCGCCCGGATAACGCGGGACGCGGAGCTTGTGGACCTGCTCAAAGAGTACGGCAAAAAGAAACAGCTTTACGTGGTGACCCATTTTAACCACCCGAACGAGTGTACGCCGGAAGCCCGGGCCGCCGTGAACACGCTGCTGGCGGCAGGCGTGCAGGTGAAGAACCAGACGGTGCTGCTCCGCGGAGTAAATGACAACGCCGATACGCTGGCGTGCCTTATGGGCCGCGTGACCGCCATGGGCGTGGTGCCCCATTACATATTCCAGTGCCGCCCGGTGAAGGGGATAGTGAACAGGTTCCAGGTCCCGATAAGGGAGGGCTGCGACATAGTGCGGGGCATGATGCGCCGCATGGACGGGCTGGGCAAATCGGCCGACTACGTTATGTCCCACCCCACCGGGAAAATACGCATACTGGGCGACGGCGGGCAGGGAGAGACCGTTTTCCAGTACAAGCAGGCGAAGCGCCCCTCGGATGTGGGTATGATATTCAGAAGAAAGCTGGGGCCGCAGGACAAATGGCTGTACGACATTTGATCAGGCGGGCTCCGTAAAATAAACCGGCAGGCGACAGGCCGAACGGTGGTATAAGCGACAGCCCGTCTGCGGAAACGAACCGCGGGCGGGCCGTTTTTTTGGTTTTGCCGCATAGGGTACAGGCCCGCGAACATAGCAATGCACGGGAGGAATGAGCATGAGAGCAGTGATATGGAGCGGGCGGAAAGCCATAAAAACGCTGATCGGAGTTATAGTGGCCGTTTGCGTGGCGGGGGCGGCGGGCCTGCTGCTGGTGCGGGCCGTGGCGAACGGCGAGGGTGGCCGCCGCCTGCCCATATATTCGGTGGAGACGGATAAAAAGGCCGTGGCGGTGACGTTTAACTGCGCCTGGGACGACGCGGATATCCCACAGCTATTGGATATTTTAAAGGAGCGGGACATAAAGGCGACCTTTTTTCTGCTGGGCACCTGGGCGGAAAAGTACCCGGACTCGGCCCGCGCCATAGCCGCCGCCGGCCACGAGCTGGGCAACCACAGCAACACCCATCCCGACATGGCTCAGTGCGGCAAAGAGAAGATATGCGAGGAGATATCCGGCGCCGAGGAGAAAATATTTGCCGCGACGGGCGAAAGGACGGTGCTGTTTCGCGCGCCCTCCGGCTCCTACAACAACCTGCTCATCGAGACGGCCGCAGAGATGGGGTATAAGGTCATACAGTGGGACGACGACTCCATCGACTGGAAGGACCCCGCGCCGGAGGATATGACAAAGCGGGTGCTGGGCAGGCTGCAAAACGGCTCAATCATCCTCTTTCACTCCGGCGCGAAAAACACGCCGGCGGCGCTTCCGGGCATACTGGACGATATAGCCAGTCAAGGTTATCAGTTTTTGACGGTTTCGGAGATGATTTATGCAAAAAACTACACAATCGCACCGGATGGAAGGCAAAAACAGGCGGGTGGGGCTTGATTTTTTGCAGGAGACGCGGTAAAATGAATGTAAACTTTCACCGGCTTCACCTGATGGGGCCGGTGTAGAAATCGGGAGGCACAAAATGAACAAGGATCTGCTGCACCTGATCTCGGAGTCCATGCCAACCTTTTCAAAGGGGCAGAAGCTCATAGCCAACTTCATTTTACAGCGCTACGACAAGGCGGCCTTTATGACGGCGGCCAGACTGGGCGAGTCGGTGGGCGTGTCGGAATCCACGGTGGTGCGTTTTGCGTCGGAGCTGGGATACGAGGGGTACCCGGAGCTGCAGCGCGCGCTTCAGGAGATGATACGCAACAAGCTGACCGCCGTTCAGCGCATTGAGATAACCAGCGACAGGATGACGGGCTCCGACGTGCTGTCCAAGGTGCTGAACATGGATATAGAGAAGATACGCCGCACGCTGGAGGAGACCTCTGTGCGGGACTTTAACGCGGTGGCGGACTCCATAGTGTCGGCGAGGCATATATATATTCTCGGGGTGCGCAGCTCGGCGTCCCTGGCCTCCTTTATGAGCTTTTATTTTTACAAGATATTCGACAACGTTATGAATATCACCACCAGCAGCACGGCGGAGGTGTTCGAGCAGATAATGAACATAGGGCCGGGAGATGTGTTTATTGCCATAACCTTCCCGCGCTACTCAAAAAGGACGATAAAGGCGGCCAAGTACGCCCGGGACAACGGCGCCACGGTCATCGCCATCACCGACAGCCGCTCCGCCCCGATAGTCGAGTTTTCCAGCGAGCTGCTCCTTGCCCGCAGCGATATGGCTTCCTTTGCGGACTCGCTGGTGGCCCCGCTGTCGCTGATAAACGCGCTGATCGTCGCCATAGGCATACGCCGCCACGACGAGATAAGCGCCACATTTGCGAAGCTTGAGAACATTTGGGACGAATACGAGGTGTACGAGAAAACTGATGATAACAACTGACGCGGATGTGATAGTTGTCGGCGGCGGGGCGTCCGGCTGTATAGCCGCCGGTTTCGCCGCGGGCGGCGGAGCCGGAGTGCTGCTGCTGGAGCGAAACGCCCGCCCGGCGAGAAAAATACTTGTGACAGGAAAGGGCCGCTGCAACCTGACGAACGACTGCGCGCCCGAGGAATTTTTGCGCCATGTGCGGCACGGCGAAAAGTTTCTTTATTCGGCCATAAACCGCTTTCCGCCGCGGAAAACGAAAGAGCTGTTTGAAAGCCTGGGGACGCCGCTTAAAACGGAGCGGGGCCGCCGGGTCTTTCCCGTGTCCGACCGGGCGATGGATATAGCCGACGCGCTGCAAAGGTTCGCGGGCCGGGCGGGAATAACAAGGGTTTGCGGGCGAGTACAAAAGCTGACGGTGGAAAACGGCGTGCTCACGGGCGTGCTCACGGAGGACGGAAGGGCTTACAGGGCCAAAAGGGTCGTGCTCGCCACGGGCGGCATGAGCTACCCGGCTTTGGGCTCCACCGGCGACGGGTACGCTTTGGCGCGGTCGGTCGGGCATGATATAGTGGAGCCGCGCCCGTCGCTGGTGGGAATAGAGACGGCGGAGGATTTTTCCGCGCTGGCCGGGCTGACGCTTAAAAACGTGACGCTGCGGCTGTATAAAAAGGGCGGGAAAAAGCCGCTTTACTCGGAGCTGGGGGAGCTTTTGTTCACCCACGGTGGCGTTTCCGGGCCGCTGGCGCTGACGGCTTCCTCCTTTATGGACGGGCCGGCGGAGGCTTACGCCATGGAGCTGGATCTGAAGCCCGGGCTTACCGCCGAGCAGCTTGATGCGCGCATACTCCGCGACGTGGACGAGAACCAGAACAAAAGTATTCAGAACACGCTTGCGGGCCTTTTGCCGCACGCCATGATACCCATGGTGATGAACAGGGCAAGGCTTCCGCTGGGGACCAAGGCCAACCAGTTTACAAGGGAGCAGAGGGCCGTGCTCACCGCCGTGCTCAAGGCTTTTCCGGTGACTCCCGCTGCGCTAGGCGACATTGAGGGCGCGGTCATAACCGCCGGCGGCGTCGATACAAGGCAGGTGGACCCAAAGACTATGGAGTCGAAGCTCCTTTCCGGGCTTTATTTCGCGGGGGAGCTTTTGGATCTTGACGCGGAGACGGGCGGCTACAACCTGCAAATAGCCTTTGCCACAGGCTTCGCGGCGGGAACGGCGGCGGGAGATTTACAAAAAGTTCAGGAAAACGACCCGGCGGAGGAGATATAATGAAAATTGCCATAGACGGCCCGGCGGGAGCTGGAAAAAGCTGCGTGGCCCGGGCTTTGTCTAAGCGGCTGGGCTATATTTACGCGGACACGGGCGCCCTTTACCGCACGGTGGGGCTTTTCGCCGTCAGGAACGGCGTGCGCCCGTCGGACAGGAACGCTGTGTTGAGGCTGCTGCCCCAAATAAAGGCGGAGCTTAAATATCAGGACGGCGAGCAGCGGGTGTTTTTGAATGGGGAGGACGTTTCGGAGCAGATACGCACGGAACAGATATCCATGGCCGCCTCGGATGTGTCCGCAATGCCGGAGGTGCGCGAGTTCCTTTTCGCGCTGCAAAAGGCGCTGGCGGACGGGGGAAACGTTGTCATGGACGGGCGCGACATTGGCACGGTAGTGATGCCGGACGCCGAGGTGAAGATATTCCTGACCGCCGCGCCGGAAAGCCGGGCCGCAAGGCGTGTGCTGCAACTGGCGCAGGCGGGCGTGACGGCCAACTTTGACGACGTGCTGGCGGAGGTAAAAAGACGCGACTACAACGACGCCCATCGGGAGGCGTCGCCTCTTGTCAGGGCTTCGGACGCTGTGCTTTTGGACAGCACGGAGCTTTCGGAGGAGGAGACGGTGGCGGCGGCGCTGGATATAATACGAAAAGCGGAGTGAGCGGATGTTTTATAGATTAGTGGTGGCCGTGGTAAAATTCCTGGCGCGGATATTGTACAGGCTGGAGTACGACGGGGAGGAGAACATCCCGGCGGAGGGCGGCTTTGTCGTTGTGGCGAACCACCGCTCCTACTGGGACCCGTTTTTCATCGCGCTCAAGGTCGTGCCGCGGCGGATGTCGATAATGGCTAAAAAAGAGCTGTTTAAAAACCCCATAGTGGCCCGGTTCGTGTCGTATTTCGGCGCGTTTCCGGTGGACAGGGGTGCGGGGGACACCGGCGCCGTGGACCGCGCGGTGCAGGATGTGAAGGACGGCAAGGTGCTGATGATCTTTCCGGAGGGCACGCGCTCCCATGAGGCGGAGATGCTGCGCTTCAAGTCCGGCGCCGCGCACATAATCGCCCAGACGGGCGGCAGGGTGCTGCCCATGGCGATAGATTTCGACGGAAAGCTCCGCATCGGCCACAAGGTGAGGGTGCACATAGGGAAGGTGCTGACGCCGGAGGAGCTGGGCTTTGACGGGGAGTATTCCCTTGGCGCGGTGAGAAAGGCCACAAAGGTGCTGCGGGAGAGCGTGGACAGCATGCTGGTGCTTTGCAGATGAGCGTTGTGGCGGCGCGGTCGGCGGGCTTCTGCTTTGGCGTGAAGCGGGCGGTAAATATGGCCTTTAGCTGCGTTGAAGAAGGAAAAAGAGCCGTCACGTTGGGCGAGCTGATACACAACCCCGCGGTGGTGGAGGATCTGGCCGCCCGCGGAGTTCGGGCCATAGATAATATTTCTCAGGCCCGGCGGGGCGAGACGGTGATAATCCGTTCCCATGGGGTGCCGGCCGCCGACCTTGAGGAGATAGAACGGCGCGGCCTTGACTGTCTGGACGCCACCTGTCCGTTCGTCGCCCGCATACACGGGATAGCGGCCGAGAGAGGAAGGGCCGGCGACGTGATCCTGCTGACCGGAAACCCTGACCACGCGGAGGTCAGGGGCATCATCGGCCACTGCGTCGGCGCGGTTTTTGTGTTCAGAAACGTTGATGAGCTACAGGATTTTTTTGTAACAGAAAATAATAACTGTAATAAACGCTACACACTGGTATCCCAGACAACTTTTTTACGCTCGGAGTGGAAAAAATGCGTAGAAATTGCGAAAAAAGTGTGTACAAATCTTTCTGTATTTGATACAATATGTAATGATGCCTGCATCAAACAGAAGGAGGCGGACAGGCTCTCCCGCGAGTGCTGCCGAATGGTGGTAGTGGGGGGGCGTGGAAGCTCTAATACGGCCCGCCTGTACGAGACCTGTGCGGCGAACTGTCCGACGGTTCTGGTCGAACGTCCGCAGGAGCTTTACGGCTTTGACTGGAACGGCTGCAAGAAAGTTGGCGTCACTGCCGGTGCGTCCACCCCGTCCGGCATAATTAAGGAGGTTCTTGAGACGATGAGTGAAATTCTTGACAACAAACCGGAAGAGGAAGTCAGCTTTGAGGAGATGCTGGACCAATCTTTCAAAAGTACGTTTACCGGGGACAAGGTGACGGGCGTCGTTATCGGCATCGCACCTACGGAGGTTTCCGTAAACGTAGGGACAAAACACACGGGCTACATACCGCTGCACGAGCTGACGGATGACCCGACCCTCAAACCTGAGGACATTGTGAAGGTCGGCGACGAGCTGACTTTGAAAGTCCTTCGCGTCAACGATGTGGAGGGCACCATGGTGCTTTCCAAAAAGAAGGTAGACGCGGAAAAGAATTTCCAGCGTGTCGAGGACGCGGCCGGCACCGACGAGATACTCGAAGGAGTCGTGGTCGAGGTCGTCAAAGGCGGAGTTATCGCCGTGACAGACGGTATCCGCGTGTTCATACCCGCTTCTCAGGCTACCGCTTCCCGCAACGAGCCGCTGGAAGGCCTGCTGAAACAGCCTGTGCGTTTCAAGATCCTTGAGGTCAATCCCGGCCGCCGCCGCGCCATCGGTTCGATCCGCGCCGTGCTGGCCGAGGAACGCCAAGCCAAGGAGCAGGAGTTCTGGGACACCGTCGAGGTGGGCAAGCATTACGTTGGCAAAGTCAAATCCATCACTTCCTACGGCGCGTTCGTGGATCTGGGCGGTGTGGACGGAATGGTCCATGTCTCCGAGCTGTCCTGGATGCGTGTGGCCCATCCTTCCGACATTGTGAAGATAGGCGACGAGCTGGAGGTTTACGTTAAGGATATAGATCCCGAAAACAAAAAGATATCCCTGGGCTATAAGAAGGACGAGGACAACCCGTGGGAGGTCCTCAAGAGGGAGTACCCGGTGGGCAGCGTTGTGAAGGCGAAGATCGTCTCCATGACCACCTTCGGCGCTTTCGCCTCCATCATCCCCGGAATAGACGGCCTCATCCACATTTCGCAGATCGCCCATGAGCGCATCGCGAAGCCGCAGGACGTTCTCTCCGTCGGGCAGGAGGTCGATGTCAAGATCACCGACATCGACTTCGACAAACACCGCGTCAGCCTTTCCATCAAGGCCCTGCTGGAGCCTGAGGAGGCCGGTGAAAACGCCGCCGAGGAGTCCGCCGAATAATCAGAGACTTGAAGGAGCCGCCGGTGCGCGGCTCCTTTTACATATCTTTACGCAAATTAGTTTAGCTGACTGCGGCCTTATTATAAGGTGTATATGGAGGGCGAACCCATGAACGTGCTCATAAGCGCCTGCCTGATGGGCGTATACTGCCGCTATAACGGCGAGCGCCGGGCGATGGACGGGCTTGCGGAGCTGATGGAAAAGCACACGCTCATCCCCGTCTGCCCGGAGACGCTGGGCGGTATGCCCACGCCGAGGGAGCCGTCGGAGATACGGGACGGGCGTGTGTATTCCAAAAGCGGCGCGGACGTGACGGAGTTTTACGAGCGGGGAGCCGCGGAGACGGTGCGGCTGGCGCGGCTTTACGGCTGCGAATGGGCCATACTCAAGGAGAGAAGCCCTTCCTGCGGCAGCGGTATCATACATGACGGCGGCTTTTCCGGCGGGCTTGCGGCGGGAGACGGCATAGCGGCGGCGGCCTTAAAAAAGGCGGGCGTCACCGTGCTGGGCGAGGGGGATATAGGCCGCCTGCCCCGGGTCCTGGCGGAAAAATGAGGCGCGGGCGGGAACGGATGGCTTTGTAACATTGTCAATGACGGAATATGGTGTTATAATGGACAGGCCGAAGGCGCACGTTTGTAAGGGGCGAGGCCTTTACAGTGCAAATCTATGAAAGCGGATGGTACTATGCAAACGAAAAACTGCAACCTGACGATGCTCACCGACTTTTATGAGCTGACAATGGCGGGAGGATATCTTAAAGAGGGTATGGGCGACCGGGAAGTCGTTTTTGATATGTTCTTCCGCGAGATACCCGACGGCGGCGGCTTCGCCATAGCGGCGGGCCTGGAGCAGCTTATAGACTACCTTTCCAACCTGCACTTTGACGAGAGGGATATAGAATACCTTCGCGGCAAGGGGATATTTGGCGAGGAGTTTTTGGATTATCTCAGAGAATTTAAGTTTACCTGCGACGTTTGGAGCGTGCCGGAGGGGACCCCGATCTTTCCCGGCGAACCGATAGTCATCGTGCGCGGCCCGGTCATACAGGCCCAGCTCATAGAGACCATGACGCTGCTGACCATAAATCACCAGTCCCTTATCGCGACAAAGGCGAACCGCGTCTGCCGCGCCGCCCAGGGCAGGCCGATAATGGAGTTCGGCTCCCGCCGGGCGCAAAATTCCGACGCGGCCATACTGGGGGCCAGGGCGGCGTATATCGGCGGCTGCGTGGCCACGGCCTGCACCCTTACGGACAGGGATTACGGCGTTCCCGCCATCGGGACCATGGCCCACAGCTGGGTGCAGGTGTTTGATTCGGAGTACGACGCCTTTAAAAAATATGCCGAGACATATCCCCACGCCTGCACGCTGCTGGTGGACACATACAATGTGCTCAAATCCGGCGTGCCCAACGCGATAAAAGTGTTCGACGAGGTGCTGGGGCCCATGGGCATCCGTCCCCAGGGCGTGCGCATAGACAGCGGCGACATAGCCTACCTCTCAAAGCGCGCCCGCGAGATGCTGGACGCGGCCGGCTACCCGGACTGCAAGATCGTGGCCTCCAACGCGCTGGACGAGTATCTTATCCGCGACCTCTTTATGCAGGGGGCGAAGATAGATTCCTTTGGCGTGGGCGAAAACCTTATCACGGCCAAGAGCGACCCGGTTTTCGGCGGCGTTTACAAACTGGCGGCGGTGGAGCGGGACGGCGTGATGACCCCGGCCATCAAGATAAGCGAGACGGTGGGTAAAATAACCACGCCGGACTTCAAGACCGTCTACCGCTTTTTTGAAAAAGAGAGCGGAAAGGCCATGGCCGACCTGGTCGCGCTGTATGACGAGCCGGCGCCCGACACCACAAAGCCCTGCGTCATATTCGACCCCCTGGCCGTATGGAAGCGCAAGGAGCTGACCGGCGTCACGGTAAAGCGCCTGCTGGTGCCCATAATCGAAAAGGGAAAGTGCGTTTACAACTGCCCGCCTCTGTCCGAGGTGCGCGCCTATTGCCAGGAGCAGGTGGGCACGCTTTGGGACGAGGTGCAGCGCTTTGAGAACCCGCACAAGTACTATGTGGATCTTTCCCAGCGGCTTTGGCAGATCAAAAACGACCTGCTCCATGAGCAGCGCTGGTGAGCGCAAAGTGATGGGCCCCATGGAAAATATTGCATAAAACAGGCGCCTTCAGCCGATAATCCGGTGAAGGCGCTTTGCACTATGTAGAATTTCCCACAAAAATTTTAGATATAAATAATAAAAAATCGCTGTCTGAACCGCCAAAAAGAGGTTGACACCGATTGTACCTTGTTATATAATTATAAAATGTACCATAATGGATACTTGTGCCTGTGCTCTATGCTATTGTAGCACACAGGAACGTAATTTGCAAGACTTTCGGATAAAAAATGACGTGAATACGGATGATTGGAGTGGGCTTATTTGGTCAATGTGAAACCTGTGCAGCTCGGTAAAAACGTTCGCATGAGTTTTTCCAAGATCAATGAGGTTTTGGAGATGCCTAATCTCATTGAAGTGCAGAAGAACTCATACAAGTGGTTTCTGGATGAGGGCCTCAAGGAGGTCTTCCGCGATGTGTCATCCATCACAGACTATACCGGCAACCTGGTCCTGGATTTCATTGACTACCGTATCGACGAGCAGCCCAAGTACACGATAGAGGAGTGCAAGGAGCGGGACGCTACGTATGCGGCCCCCCTGCGTGTGCGCGCGAGTCTGCTCAACAAAGAGACGGGAGAGGTCAAGGAACAGGATATATTCATGGGGGATTTCCCCATAATGACCGACAGCGGCACGTTTGTAATAAACGGCGCCGAGCGTGTTATCGTATCGCAGCTCGTACGTTCTCCGGGCGTTTATTATGGGATGTCCTTCGACAAAACGGGCAAAAAACTTTTCACCTCCACAATCATTCCTAACCGCGGCGCCTGGCTCGAGTATGAAAGCGACCAGAACGACATATTTTACGTCCGTATAGATAAAAACCGCAAGCTGCCGGTGACCACCTTTATCCGCGCGCTGGGCCTTGGCACAGATGAGCAGATAACCGACTATTTTGGCGAGGACACAATGCTGCTGGCCACCATAGAAAAGGACAGCACCAAATCCATGGAGGAGGCGCTGCTGGAGGTATACAGAAAGCTGCGTCCGGGTGAGCCGCCGACGGTGGAAAGCAGCCAGAGCCACCTGAACTCACTGTTTTTTGACGCCCGCCGCTATGACCTGTCCCGCGTGGGCCGCTATA
>CAYONL010000015.1:0-18997 GCA_964405305.1 uncultured Oscillospiraceae bacterium
CGGCCGAATATGTGATCCATGGCGACGCCATATCCGCCAGCATAGCCGCCGCGTCGATACTGGCCAAGGTTTCCCGTGACCGGTTCATGCTGGAGATGGACGAGCGGTACCCTGAGTACCAGTTCGCGCGGCACAAGGGCTACGGAACAAAGCTGCACTATGAAATGATAGAGCAATACGGCGTGTGCGGGCTGCACCGGAGAACCTTCCTGAAAAATATACTATAGACCGGGGACGATTCCATGACGACGGAAAGACGCGAGCGTGGCGACATGGGCGAGGAGTTCGCGGCGAAAGTGCTCGTGGATAAGGGCTATGAGATAGCGGCCCGCAACTTTTCCACAAAGCTTGGCGAAATAGACATAATAGCCCGAAAGGGACGGATCATCGCCTTTGTGGAGGTGAAGTCCCGAGCGGAGGGCTGTCTGTATGCGCCAAGGCTGGCGGTGACACCCGCAAAACAGAAAAAGCTGTGTAAAGCGGCAATGCTTTACTGCATAAAAAACGGCATGAACGGCCAGCCGAGGTTCGATGTATTTGAAGTGGTGTACTCTAAAGCTGACCTTTCGGTAAAGGAATACACGCATATAGAAAATGCGTTTGGCGCGGAGGTTGTAAATGGATTTTTTTGATTTACATTGCGATACGCTGACCCACGCCCACGACGACGGGGCGAGCATAAAGGATGGATGGCTGCAAATAACGCTGGATAAGGCCCGGGCGCTGGGCCGCTACGCCCAGTGTTTCGCGGTCTATATACGGGACAGCTATCGCGGCGACGCGGCCTGGGACTATTTTGACAGCATATATAAGTTTTTCAGGTCGGAGCTTGAGCGGTACCCGGAAAAATGGGAACAGGTACAGTGCGGCGTGGATATTGACAGGATAGCCGGCGAGGGCAGGATTGCCGCGATATTGACCATAGAGGGCGGCGCGGCGCTTGGCGGAAAGATGGAGCGGCTGGCGGAGCTTAAAAGGCGCGGCGTAAAGATGATGACGCTGACCTGGAACGGTGAGAACGAGATCGGTTTCGGCATGCCGCAGCCGGAAAAGGGCCTGAAGCCCTTCGGAAAAGAGCTGTTGCATGAGATGGAAAAGGTAGGAATGGTTATCGACATATCCCACCTGTCCGACGCCGGGGTCCATGACGTTTTTAAAGAGATAACCGGCCCGGTGGCGGCGTCCCACTCCAACAGCAGAGCAGTATGCGGCCACGGGCGCAACCTGAGCGACGAGTTTTTCAGCGAGATAGTACGGCGCGGCGGCATAGTCGGGATGAATTTCTATAAGGACTTTGTGGACAACGACCCGCAAAAAGCCGACATGGAGGGACTTGCCCGACACATAGAGCATTTTTTGGAGCTGGGCGGAGAGAACACCGTCTGCATGGGCAGCGATTTTGACGGCTGCGACACTGTGCCGGGTTTGGAGCACATAGGAAAGACTCAGGGTTTTTATACATACCTGAAAGACTCGGGCTTTGACGATGAAACACTAAAGAAAATATTCTGGCAAAACGCACATGATTTCATGGCGTCGCGCATTTAGGAGGAACGAGATGGAGTACACCAGCACAAGGGACAACGGAATAATAGTTGCCTCGGCCCAGACCATAGCGAGAGGGATCTCGGAGGAGGGCGGCCTTTTCGTACCTGTGGAGATACCGCATTTTGCTCCGGGTGAGCTGCGGGAGCTTGCCAAACTGGATTATGAGGGCCGGGCAAACGCAGTTTTTGGCAAGTACCTGACCGACTACACGCCGGAGGAGATAAAGGCGGCGGTGCATGAGGCGTATTGTACAGGCCGGTTTGAAAACGACCTGCCGGACCCGCTGGTAAAGCTGGACGACGGCCCCTATATGCTGGAGCTTTGGCACGGCCCCACCTGCGCGTTTAAGGATGTGGCGCTGCAGATACTGCCGCAGCTTATGACGAGAGCGGTTAAAAAAACCGACGGAGCGGATGAAACGGTCATACTGGTGGCCACCTCCGGCGACACGGGTAAGGCGGCGCTTGAGGGATTCAGGGATGTGCCGGGCACCAAGATAATCGTATTCTATCCGAGCGACGGCGTCAGCGCCATGCAGAAACTACAGATGGCGACCCAGCGCGGGAAAAATGTGGCTGTGTGCGCGGTGCGCGGCAACTTTGACGACACACAAAGCGCGGTCAAGAAAATATTCACGGACAGCGCGGCGAAGGCCGAGCTTTCAGCTCACGGCAGGGCTTTTTCCAGCGCGAACTCCATAAATTTCGGACGTCTGTTGCCGCAGATAGTCTATTATGTATCGTCCTACTGTACGATGCTGGCCGACGGAGAGCTGGAGCCGGGCGAGAGGGTTAATTTTACCGTGCCCACCGGCAATTTTGGGAACATCCTGGCCGCTTACTATGCGGGCAGGATGGGCGTGCCGGTAAATAAGCTCATCTGCGCCTCCAACTCCAACAACGTGCTGACTGATTTTCTGAACACCGGCGTATACGACAGGAACAGAAAATTTTATGCGACCTCGTCGCCGTCCATGGATATACTGATTTCCAGCAATCTGGAAAGGCTGCTGTATCTCCTGCTGGGAGAGGACGACGCGGCGGTGAGGTCGCTCATGGCTCAACTGGCGGACACGGGCAGGTATGAGGTGCCGGACAGCGTTAAGGCGGCCATTAAGGAACAGTTCGCGGCGGGCTGGTGCGACGACAGGGCCGGCGCGGAGACCATAAAGAGCACCTTTGAGGAATACTCGTACCTGCTTGACACGCACACGGCCGTGGCCATGCGGGTGTACCGGGACTATGTAAAGGCGACGGGCGACAAAACGAAAACTGTTATAGCCTCCACCGCGAGCCCCTACAAATTCCCGCGCGCCGTGCTCAGCGCCATAGGGGAGCGGTCGCCGGAGGACGAGTTTGCCGCGGCGGAGAGGCTCTCCGACATCACGCGCCTGCCCGTGCCGGAGCAGATACGTGCGCTGCGCGGTATGGAGCCGCGCTTTACCGGGACGATAGACAGGACGGAAATGAGAGAATATGTGATGAGCACGGCCTTGAGCACGAAAGAGGAGGGCTGAGCATGTCGGTTTACGCCATGGGTGACCTGCACCTGTCGTTGGGCGGGAACAAGCCCATGGACGGTTTTTCCGGATGGCGCGGCTATGTTCCAAAGATAGAATCCAACTGGAAAAGCGTTGTTTCAGAGGAAGACACTGTAGTTATCCCGGGCGACTTTTCCTGGGGAACGTCTTTTGAGGAGGCGGAGCCGGATTTCCGTTTTTTGGAGTCGCTGCCGGGCAAGAAACTGCTGGTCAAGGGCAATCACGACTACTGGTGGAGCACAAGAGCCAAGACGGAGAAGTTTTTCGCGGAAAACGGTTTAAGTTCCGTAGATATCCTCCATAATAGAGCTGTTTTGTGCGGAAAACTCGCCCTGTGCGGAACGCGGGGCTGGGTATTTGGGCCTGAGGCGCCGGAGGATATGAAGCTGTCGCAGAGGGAAGCTCTGCGACTTGAGGCGAGCCTTGCCGACGCCGAAAGGTATGGGGACGGGGTGGAGCGCGTGGCTTTTTTACACTATCCGCCAGCCTTCGCCGGAGAACTGGCGCCGAAAATGTATGATATAATGCGGAAATACGGCGTCAGGCGGTGCTACTACGGCCATCTTCACGGCCCGGCAAGAAGCCTTGCGGTGGAGGGAAAATTCCTTGATATGGAGTTTAAGCTCGTCTCGGCCGACCACTTGGATTTCAAACCGTTTTTAGTAGCAGAAAATTAGCTTTTTATCTATAGTTTATTAAAATAATATATATAATATATAATTTGGAATTGTGTTTTATAAAATCGTATGATATAATATTTTAGTTCGATTTATCGTAAGCTAACAGGAGGAAACATAATGGAACTGACACATTTTGAAAAGTCCGGGGTAAACGAGTGCAAGCTGACGGTGACCGTAAGCGCGGAAGAATTTGAAAACGCTATGGCCGCGGCTTTCAAGAAAAACTCGAAGAAGTATCAGGTCCCCGGCTTCCGTAAAGGCAAAGCCCCCCGCAGCTTTGTAGAGAAATACTACGGAAAAGCCGCTTTTTATCAGGATGGCGTGAATGAATCCTACGGCGAAGCGTATGAGTGGGCCGCGGATAAAGCCGGGATAGAACCGGTGGATCGCGCCGCCATAGATCTGCTTTCCTGCGACGACAACGGCTATTCCTTTACCGCCACCGTGACCGTAAAGCCGGAAGTGGAAGTTAAGGATTATAAAGGCATAAAGGCCAACAAGATTGTCCGCGCGGTGGAGGACAAGGACGTGGACGAGGAGATCGACCGCTACCGCGAGCGCAGCTCCCGCATGATCGATGTGGAGGGCCGTCCCGCACAGCTGGGCGACGAGGCGCATATAGATTTTGAGGGCTTTAAAGATGGCGTTCCGTTCGAGGGCGGCAAGGGCGAGCACTATCCGCTGACTCTGGGTTCCGGCTCCTTCATTCCCGGGTTTGAGGAGCAGATAGTCGGGCATGAGATAGGCGACGAGTTCGACGTGAACGTCACCTTCCCGGAGGACTATCAGGAGGAGAGCCTTAAAGGCGCCCCCGCGCTTTTCAAATGCAAGCTCCATGAGCTGAAATATAAAGAAGTGCCTGTTGCCGACGACGATCTGGCCAAAGACGTCTCCGATTTCGATACCCTTGACGAGCTTAAAGCCGACGTCAGGAAGCACCTTGAGGAGCATGCCGAAGCCGACGCCAGCAGCAGCGTTGAGAACCAGATAGTTGAGACCGTCATTGCCAACATGACCGCCGAAGTGCCCGAGTGCATGATAGAGAGCCGCATAGACGATATGGCGCGCGACTTTGAGCGCAGGCTGCAGCAGTCCGGCCTTGATCTCAAGAGCTACCTTATGTACACCGGCGGCGACGAAAAAACATGGCGCGACGGATTCAGGCCGAACGCCGAGCGGCAGGTGAAGATACGCCTCGCCCTTGAAAAGATCGCGAAGCTGGAGGGGCTTGAGCCCACCGAAGAGGAGTTCGACGAGGAGTACAAAAAGATAGCCGAAAGCTATAAAATGCCCGTGGATCAGGTCAAGGTCATTGTCTCAAAGCACGACCTGGGCGACGACCTCCGCGTTGAGAAAGCTATGAAATTTGTAAAAGACAACGCCGTTGTGACCGAGGGCGAGCCGGAGACGGAAGAAAAGCCGGCCAAGAAACCTGCGGCCAAGAAGCCCGCGGCAAAGAAAGCCGCAAAGAAAGAGGAGCCCGCGGCTGATGAGGCTCCCGCCGATGAAAAACCCGCAGTGGAGAAGCCCGCCAAAAAGACCGGAAAGAGCAAATCTCCCGCCAAGGAGAAAGCCGAATAATCCAAAGAAGGTGACACTATGAGTTTAGTGCCTATGGTCATAGAGCAGACAAACAGAGGGGAGCGCTCCTATGATATTTTCTCCCGTCTGCTTAATGACCGCATAATCATGCTCTGCGACGAAGTCAACAACGTTACCGCCAGCCTTGTGGTGGCCCAGCTTTTGTATTTGGAGGGGCAGGACCCCGACAAGGACATAAGCCTTTACATCGACAGCCCCGGCGGCTCCATAGTGGACGGCATGGCGATATATGACACAATGCAGTATATCAAATGCGACGTCTCCACAATATGCATAGGAATGGCGGCCTCCATGGGCGCGTTCCTGCTCTCCTCGGGAACAAAAGGAAAGCGTTTTGCGCTTCCGAACAGCGAAATAATCATCCACCAGCCCTTGGGCGGCGCGCAGGGTCAGGCCGCTGACATCAAGATCCATGCCGACCACATCATAAGGACCCGCGAAAAGCTGAACCGCATAATGGCGGAGCAGACGGGACAGCCGCTGGAGGTCATTTTCCGCGACACGGACCGCGACAACTTTATGACGGCGCAGGAGGCCATGGACTACGGTCTGGTGGATAAAGTCATCAAGAACCGTTCTGAGGTGTAAGTATGCCGAAAAATGACGATCACAAGATGATGCGCTGTTCGTTCTGCGGCAAGACGCAGGACATGGTTTATAAAATGATCGCGGGGCCTGGCGTGGCCATCTGCGACGAGTGTGTGGAGCTTTGCCGAAGCATCATAGAGGAAGACGATCCGGCGAAAGCCCGCGTAAAAAAACGCGATGGGCGCAGCCGCAAGCCGTCGGATATAATAGATCCCGCGGCCATACTGAAGCCTATGGAGCTAAAAGCCGTGCTCGACCAATATGTAATTGGTCAGAACGAGGCAAAGGAGACGCTTTCGGTCGCCGTTTATAACCATTACAAGCGCATATTGGCCAAGGGCAGTTCCGATGACGTGGAGCTGCAAAAGAGCAACGTGTTGCTGCTGGGCCCCACGGGAACCGGAAAAACGCTGCTGGCGCAAACCATGGCAAAGGTGCTGGGCGTGCCCTTCGCCATTGCCGACGCGACCACGATAACCGAGGCCGGCTACGTTGGCGAGGACGCCGAAAACGTGCTGCTGCGGCTGATACAGGCGGCGGACTTCAACATAGAGAGCGCCGAGCGCGGCATCATCTACATTGATGAGATAGACAAGATAACCCGAAAATCCGAAAATCCTTCCATAACGAGGGATGTAGGAGGCGAGGGAGTCCAGCAGGCGCTGCTTAAAATGCTTGAGGGTACGGTTTCCAACGTTCCGCCGCAGGGTGGGCGCAAGCACCCGCAGCAGGAATTCATCCAGATAGACACGACGAACATCTTGTTTATCTGCGGCGGTTCCTTCGACGGGATAAACCAGATAATCGAGAAGCGGATATCGAACTCCGCCCTGGGCTTTGGCGCCAATGTGCAGAGCGCAAAGTCCAAAGAGGCGAGCGAGCTGCTAAAGCAGGTTACGCCCCACGACCTTGTGAGGTTCGGGATAATTCCGGAGCTGGTGGGCCGACTTCCCATAATAACGGCCCTGTCCGACCTCGACAAGGATATGCTCGTGCGCATACTTACCGAGCCGAAAAACGCGCTGGTCAAACAGTATAAACGCCTGTTCGAGCTGGACGGCATAGAGCTGGATATGACGCAGGCCGCGCTGGAGGCGATCGCCCAAAAGGCCATAGAGCGCAAGACCGGCGCCAGAGGGCTGCGCTCCATAATGGAGGAGACGCTCTCCGACCTGATGTTCAAGCTCCCGAGCGACGTTACGGTGACAAAGGTGACGATTGACGATAAGTGCGTCACAGAAAAGGCGGAGGCCGCCATAGAGCGAGACCCGGCGAAACAGCGGCCAAAGCTCGCCATACCCGCCCTGGCTCAGACAAAGCGAGCGGCAGATTTTTAATTTGAACGATTATCCGTTATGATGAATGCGGCAGCGTTTGTTGTAACGGATAATATTTAATGGATATTTCCATTTCCAAAGGAGGTATGCGGTATGTCTGAACAGAACAACGAGGTCGTTCCGATGGAGCTTCCGATGATAGCTCTGCGCGGGCTCGTGCTGTTCCCCAAAATGGTGCTGCATTTCGACGTGGGACGAAAGAAGTCCATAATCGCGCTGAATGAAGCCGTGAAGAAAAACCAGATGGTGTTTCTTGCCGCACAAAAAGACATAAAGGACGACGAGCTGACCGTCGATCAGATATACAGCGTAGGCGTAGTGGCGGAAGTCAGGCAGGTGCTAAAGGCCACCGGCGAAACCATGCGCGTGCTCGTCGAGGGAAAATACAGGGCGAAGCTTGTGGAAACCGTGAGCACCGAGCCGTTTTTTAGCGTAAAGGTGCAGGAGCTGCCGCTGAAAACGCTGAGGCCCAAAAAGAGTATCCTTTGCGACGCGCTGATGCGCACAGTGAAGGAGCTGTTCAACACCTACTGCTTCCTGACGCCAAAAATGCCGCGGGAGCTGGTGGCGGGCGCGCTTGGGACGGACGACCCCATATATTTGGGCGAGTTTGTTACGGGAAACATGAATTTCGACGTGGAGGACAAGCAGGCCATCCTTGAGGAGTCCAGCTACGTCAAGCGGCTTGAGATGCTCGCCACCGTGCTCGAAAACGAAAACTCCATCCTGTCGGTTGAGCACGACATATTTGAGCGGGTAAAGGGCCAGATAGACGAGAACCAGCGTGAATATTACCTGCGTGAACAGCTCAAGGCGATAACCGAGGAGCTGGGCGACGGCGAAAACGTGCAGGAGGAGGCCGACGAATACCGGGAAAAGATAGATAAGCTCACCCTGCCGCAGGAGGTGGTCGACAAGCTTTATGATGAGACGGACCGTCTTTTCAAAATGCCGCCCAGCTCCCATGAGGCCAGCGTGATACGCGGATATCTGGATGTGTGCCTTGCTCTGCCGTGGAACGTTAAAACGGCCGAGAAGATCGACCTTGAAAAGGCCGCAAAACAGCTGGACCGCGACCACTACGGCCTTAAAAAGGTCAAGGAGCGCATTTTGGAGCTGCTGGCCGTGCGCAAGCTGGCGCCCGGAATAAACGGACAGATACTTTGCTTTGTGGGTCCTCCCGGAGTTGGCAAAACCTCCGTGGCAAGATCCATAGCCGCCACCATGGGCCGGAAGTACGCCCGTATATCCCTCGGCGGCATGCGGGATGAATCCGACATACGCGGCCACCGCAAAACCTATATAGGCGCCATGCCGGGCCGCATAATGAACGCGGTCAAGCTGGCCGGAAGCAGCAACGCGCTGATACTGCTGGATGAGATAGACAAGATGGGCAACGATTTTCGCGGCGATCCCGCCTCCGCCATGCTGGAGGTGCTGGACC
This sequence comes from uncultured Oscillospiraceae bacterium, assembly GCA_964405305.1. GTDB lineage: Bacteria > Bacillota > Clostridia > Oscillospirales > Ruminococcaceae > UMGS1668. The sequence goes on from CAYONL010000015.1 coordinate 8,740, forward strand.
CGGAGCAGAACGTGGCTTTCCGCGACCACTATATTGAGGTGCCCTTCGACCTGTCCGACATACTGTTCATAACGACGGCGAACACGCTTGAGACCATACCGGAACCGCTTTTGGACAGGATGGAGATAATTGAGCTGGCCTCCTATACGCGGGAGGAGAAGTTCCAGATAGCGAAGCGCCACCTTTTAAAAAAGCAGATGAAGCGCCACGGCCTGACGGCAAAGAGCTTTAAGCTGGGCGACGACGGCATATACGCGATAATAGACTACTATACCCGTGAGGCCGGAGTCCGAAGCCTCGAGCGCGAGATCGCCGCCCTGTGCCGCAAGGCAGCGAAGGAGATAGTTGGCGGAGCGGATAAGGTCGTAATATCGGAAAAGAACATCCACGACTATCTTGGTGTCAAGAAATTCCGCCCGGAGACGATAAGCAAGGAAAACGCCATTGGTCTTGTCAACGGTCTGGCCTGGACCCAGGTGGGCGGCGAGATGATGGAGATAGAGGCCGCGATCTTAGACGGCTCCGGCAAGATAGAGCTGACCGGTTCGCTCGGCGACGTTATGAAGGAGTCCGCCCGCACGGCCATAAGCTATGTCAGGAGCTGCACCGAGCGCTTTGGCATAGAGCACGACTTTTACAAGGATAAGGATATCCATATCCATGTGCCGGAGGGCGCTGTGCCAAAGGATGGGCCATCGGCCGGCGTGACGATCTGCACAGCTATAGTTTCGGCGCTGGCGGGTATCCCTGTCCGGCGCGAGGTGGCCATGACGGGCGAAATAACGCTTCGCGGCCGTGTGCTGCCCATAGGCGGGCTGCGCGAAAAAACCATGGCCGCCTACCGGGCGGGAGTGAAAACCGTTATAATCCCGGAGGAGAATGTTCCCGACCTTGAGGAAGTGGACGACGTGGTAAAGAACAACGTGGACTTTATTCCGGCGGAAAACATAGACACCGTGCTCAAGGCGGCGCTTGTGAGGCCGACGGAGCCTGTGATAAGGCGCGACACGTTTTTGACACAGCCGGGCGCGCCCATAATCGCGTTGGACCCCACAAAGCCGGCGTCCGACAACATCCAGTAGGTTCTGGACAGGAGGCGTAAATGAAACTCAATTATCAAAACGCCGAGTTTGAGGCGGCATACGGTACGGCGCAGCAGCTTCCGGCTTCGGGCGGGGCAGAGTTTGCGTTCGCGGGCCGCTCCAACGTGGGGAAAAGCTCGCTGCTCAACCGCATATTCGGAAGAAAATCGCTGGCAAGGGTCAGCGCGCAGCCGGGCAAGACGGCAACGGTGAATTACTACGGCGTTGGGGCTGTAAAGTTTGTGGACTTGCCTGGGTACGGCTACGCAAAGGTTTCGCTTTCAGAGAAAAAGCGCTGGGCCGGGCTGGTGGAGGGATACCTTATGGGCGACCACGACATAAGGCTTGTGGTGCAGCTTATAGATTCCCGCCACGCCCCCACCGGGGACGACCTGCACATGATAGACTTTTTGGTGGAAAACGAGATGCCGTTCGTTATAGCCCTGACCAAGAGTGATAAGCTCAACAAGTCGGAGCGAGAGGCAAGGACGGCCGCGCTGCAACAGGAGATACCCTACGCCGGCGAGATCACAATTATTTTTACAAGCGCCGAGACGGGCGAAGGTATAGATGAGCTGAGAGACATATTTGACGAGCTTGCGGAGGAAGACTAATGAGCTTTTTTATCCAGAAAGGCACGGCGGTAAACGATGCCGGGAACCTGACGATAGGCGGGTATGACACGACGGCGCTGGCCTCCAAATACGGCACCCCTCTTTATGTGTTCGACGAGAATGTTATAAGGGAAAACTGCCGCCGATATAAAACGGCCACGGACAGGCTTTACGGCGGCAACGACATGGTAATATACGCTTCAAAAGCTTTCTGCTGCAAGGCCATTTGCCGGATAGCGGAGAGCGAAGGCCTGGGGATCGACGTGGTTTCCGGCGGGGAGCTTTACACGGCGCTTGAAGCCGGTTTCCCGGCAAAGAAGATATTTTTCCACGGCAACAACAAGACCCCGGATGAGCTGCTTTCAGCCGTTGTGAACGACGTGGGCGTGGTCGTCGCCGACAATGTGCAGGAGCTGGAGCTGCTCAGTAAGATCGCGGGTTCCCAGCGGAAAAAGATGAACGTGATGCTGCGGGTGAAGCCGGGCGTGGAGGCGCACACACATAACTACGTCCGCACCGGCCAGATAGACAGCAAGTTTGGTTTTGCGCTGGAGACAGGCGAGGCCCTTGCCGCCGCCGAAAAAGCCATAGAGCTTGCCAACATAGAGCTGGTGGGGCTTCACTGCCACATAGGCTCGCAGATATTTGAGGAGGAGCCCTTTGCCATGGCCGCCGAGGTCATGCTGGGGCTTTTTGCTGAGATAAGAGACAGGACGGGCGTCACGCTTGGAAAGCTGGACCTGGGCGGCGGCTTTGGAATAAGATACGTGGACGAGCACGATCCCATCCCGGTGGAAAAGACGCTGGAGCTGGTGGCCGAGAGGATAAGCGCTGTCTGTAAACGTCTGGAGCTGCCCGCCCCGACAGTTATGATCGAGCCTGGCCGCTCTATAGTGGGCGACGCCGGCCTGACGCTGTACCGTGTGGGCTCGGTAAAGAACATACCGGGCGTGCGCACCTATGTTTCGGTGGATGGCGGAATGACGGACAACCCCCGTTACGCCCTTTACCACGCCGATTACACCGCCGTGGTCGCCAACAAGGCAGGTCAGCCGATGGACGCCACAGTTACCCTTGCGGGCAAATGCTGCGAAAGCGGGGATCTGCTGGGCGAAAACCTGCCGTTACAAAGCGCGGAGCCGGGCGATGTGCTCGCCATGTTCGACACCGGGGCCTATTGCTACTCCATGGCCTCAAACTACAACAGGATACCGAGGCCCGCCGCGGTCATGATTAAAACTGACGGAGAGCCGGAGGTCATAATAAAGCGCGAAACCTGGGAGGATGTAGCCCGGCTGGACGTGTAAAAGCCCTTGACTTTCACAATGTAAAGTGTTAATATAAGAAAAGAAAATCGTGGAGGCGCTTTATGAACAACAAACTGAAGGATGCCAATGTCGATTATCTTTTTGAGGCGATTCTAAAGCTGGAGACGGTGGAGGAGTGCTACGACTTTTTTGAGGATCTGTGTACCGTGCCGGAGCTGAAGGCCCTTTCCCAGCGTATACATGTGGCGCGCATGCTGTCCGGCCACAGGGTCTACAGCGACATAGTGGCGGAAACGGGCGCTTCCACCGCGACCATCAGCAGGGTGAACCGTTCGCTTATATATGGCCGCGACGGCTACAGCACCGTGTTCAAGAGGATGGAAAAATGAGCGGATACTCCGGTTTCGCGCAGTTTTACGACAGATTTACGGGCGACGTGGATTATTCCGCGCGCGCCCGTTATTTTGATACGGTGATACAAAAATACGCGCCCGGCGCGGGCCTGCTTTTAGATCTCGCCTGCGGCACAGGCAGCCTGTCGTTTGAAATGGAGAAGCTCGGGTATGACGTCATAGGCGTGGACGACTCCTGCGAGATGTTGGGCGAGGCGGCCGAAAAGCGCGCCGAAAAAGAGAGCGGAGCGCTGTTTCTCTGTCAGGCGATGGAGGAGCTTGACCTTTATGGTACGGTGGACGCCACGGTCTGCGCGCTGGACAGTCTGAACCATATACTTGGTAAGGATGAGCTGTTCCGTGTTTTCAAAAAGGTATCGCTGTTTTCAAACCCGGGCGCCGTATTTGTTTTCGACGTGAACACGCTTTATAAGCACAGAGAGGTGCTGGGCAACAACAGCTTCGTCATAGAGGATGAGGACGCCATGTGCGTGTGGCAGAACGCCTTTGACGAGGACAGCGGCCGGGTGGATATAGCGCTGGATTTCTTCGCCCTTCAAGAGGACAGCGGGCTTTGGGCACGCACCTCCACAGAGTTTTCGGAGGCGGCGTATTCCGTCGAGCTGCTAAAAGAGCTGGCTGTAAAGGCGGGGTTTGAGGTGCGCGCCGTGTTTGACAACGACAGCTTTCTTCCGCCGCGCCCGGACTCGGAGAGGCTGATCTTTGTCCTCATCAAAAAAGCGGTAAAATGAGGTTGGGCGCCGACCGGCTACAATTATTTAGAATGGCCAAGGGTTTGCGGTTGATGTCAGGCGGCTAACAAAAGTGATGGAGATAAAAATAACCGCTCCACAAATCGCATTGTGAAGCGGTTTTTTTGGTGGGGACAACGGGACTCGAACCTGTGACCCCCTGCTTGTAAGGCAGGTGCTCTAACCAGCTGAGCTATGCCCCCGAACGTACCTAAATAATATACAATAAACAGAGACAAAAGTCAACCACAAAAATCAGGAGGTGCGCGGTTTGTATTATCATGTCATAGCGTGTCAGGTGTTTCAGAGGGAGCTGTGCTCGCTGATAGCCAAAAACGAAAACAGCATAAGCGTAACGTGGTTGCCGCAGGGCCTGCATGAGACGCCGGCGATACTGACCCAGCGCATAAAAAAGGCCATGGGGGAGTTTCTGGAGGACGTGGACGCGGGCCGGGTGAAGCACCTTCCCGATGCGTTTTTGCTCTGCTATGGGCTGTGCTCCAACGGCACGGTGGGCCTGCGGGCGGAGCGAATACCGATAGTTGTGCCAAAAACGGACGACTGTATAGCGCTGTTTCTCGGTTCACAAAAACGCTATCTTCGGCTGTTCAATGAAAAAAGCGGTACATACTGGCTCAACAACGGCTGGATCGAGACGTCGTTTTTGCCGACGGAGGAGGCCATGAGCAGGCGGCGTCAGGAGTACGCGGAGAAGTACGGCGAGGACAACGCGGATTTTCTTATGGAGCAGGAGACACTTTTTATTAAAAACTATCGCGCCTGCGGCTATATCCCTTCGCCGGTGTATGAGAGCGCGGAGCATGCGGACACCGCCGCAAAAATTGCTGAAAAGTGGGGGCTTTGGCTCTTTACGGAGCGCGGGGAGCTGTCCCTGATTGAAAAGCTGATAAGCGGAGAATGGAACGAGGAGGAGTTTTTAGTTTGCCCGCCCGGGTATGAGACGGCGGCGGACTACGACGGCGGCAAATTAAGGGCCGTACTTACAAAATAGGGCTTTATTTTCCGCAAAAATAGAACTATAATAATAATATCAATATCTGGAGGTAAACGATATGGCGGTTTTTGACGAGATAAGCGCGCTTTTGCAGAAGGGCAGAGCCCCTAAGGTGAAGGAGGCCGTTCAGGCGGCGCTGGATGAGGGATACGACGCGAAGGACATCCTTGATCAGGGTCTGCTGGCCGGTATGGACGTTATAGGCGCGAAGTTTAAAAACAATGAGATATTTGTGCCGGAGGTGCTGCTGGCCGCCCGTGCCATGAACGCCGGTGTCGATCTGCTGAAACCCCATCTTATCGCCGCGGGAGTTGAGTCCAAGGGCAAAGCCGTCATAGGTACGGTCAAGGGCGACCTCCACGACATAGGCAAGAACCTTGTCAAGATGATGCTGGAGGGCAAGGGCATCACCGCCATAGATCTGGGAGTGGATGTGTCGCCGGAGCGCTTTGTTGAGGCGGCGGCCGAGAACGATGCGGACGTCATCTGCTGTTCCGCGCTGCTTACCACGACCATGAGCGCTATGCGTGAAGTGGTCGAGCTTGCGAAATCCAAGGGCGTGCGGGCGAAGGTCATGGTGGGCGGCGCCCCAATAACTCCGGAGTTTTGCGGCGCAATAGGCGCGGACGGTTACTCGCCCGACGCGGCTTCCGCTTCCGAGATGGCGCTTTCCTTCTGCGAGAAATAAGGAGAGCCGGTACATATACAAATCCGCGACTTTTCATTAAAGAAGCCCCCATCCGTTTGGGGGTTTCGTAATTTGTTGAAGTATATTATCGCTTTGTCCCGCGTAAAATGTTCCGAAGACGCCGAAAAGGGGAGTTTTATTTGGAACGTAACGCGGTAAGGGCTGTAATAGTGTGCGGAGTGGCCGTGCTCGTCTGCGTGGCCGGGTGGTTTGGGCGCGTTGAAAAGACGGCGGCGGTCTCGGCGGCAATAGACCCGGCGCCGGTAATAATAATCGACGCGGGGCATGGCGGGTTCGACGGCGGCGCGGTGGGCGTGGGCGGCGTTATTGAAAAGGACATAAACCTTGCAGTTGCGCAAAAGCTGGAGACCATGCTGAAATTCGCCGGGTATGACACCGTTATGACCAGGGACGAGGACGAGGCCCTGGGCGGGGGCAGCGGCAGCACCCACGACAAAAAGGTGGCCGACATCAAATACAGGCTCAATATGCTGGAGATGACGCCGGACGCGCTATTTGTCTCCATCCATCAGAACATATTCGGCGGCCGGGCAATAGGGACCCAGGTCTTTTACGGCCCGGAAAACGCGGAGTCTGAGGTGCTGGCCAAAATATTGCAGACAAATTTCAAGGCCCTGCTCCAGCCGGAAAACGAGAGGCAGATAAAGCGCGCCACAGATGACATTTACATACTTTATCACGCCACAAAGCCGGCCGTGCTCGTGGAGTGCGGTTTTATATCCAACAGCGCAGAGGCGGAAAAGCTTGGCACGGCGGAGTATCAGGAACAGCTTTGCTTTGTAATTATGTCCGGCCTTGCGGAGCATATGGCCGGGTGAAAAAATGGAGGACGCATGAAAAGCAACCTTAAATCCATCTATATATGCAGCTCCTGCGGGTACGAGTCGCCGCGCTGGTTTGGGCGCTGTCCCGACTGCGGCGAGTGGAACACCATGACCGAGGAGGTTCGGAAGGAGGAGGCCCCGTCAAAGCAAAAGCCCATGCCCGGCGGCGAGTTGGAGCCGGAGGAGGTGCTTCCGATAACGGAGGTGGACATCTCCGACGAGCACCGCTATGTGACCGGTATGGACGAGCTGGACAGGGTGCTGGGCGGCGGCATAGTTAAGGGCAGCGTCATCTTGTTGGGCGGCGACCCGGGCATAGGCAAATCCACCATGCTGCTCCAGATATGCGGCAAGCTTTGCGAGTTGCTGAAAATACTGTATGTGTCGGGTGAGGAGAGCCGGGCCCAGATAAAACTCCGCGCAAAAAGGCTGAAGATCGAGAGCGCAAACCTGCTGATCGCCACCTACACCGACATAACGCGCATAGTCAACACGATCACCGCCGAAAAGCCGGATCTTGTGATGATAGATTCGATACAGACGATGAATTATTCCGCCATAGCCTCCTCCTCGGGCAGCGTGTCTCAGATACGGGAGTGCACCTCTATCCTGACGAAGGTGGCCAAGCGCGCCGACATCCCTATAGTCATCGTTGGCCACGTGAACAAGGACGGCGCCATAGCCGGGCCAAAGGTGCTTGAGCACATAGTTGACACGGTGCTTTATTTTGAGGGCGAGCGGACCTTGAGCTACCGCATACTGCGCGCGGCGAAAAACCGTTTTGGCTCCACGAACGAGATAGGCATGTTTGAGATGGGTGAGCGCGGGCTTTGCGAGGTGGAGAATCCGTCGCAAATGCTGCTTTCGGAAAGGCCGCTGAACGTTTCTGGCACCTGCGTCGCCTGCATCATAGAGGGCAGCCGGCCCATATTTGCCGAGGTACAGGCGCTGGTTGCGAAAAGCAACATAGGCGTGCCGCGCCGCACCAGCACAGGTTTTGACTACAACAGGACCGCCCTGCTGATAGCGGTTTTGGAAAAGCGGGCGGGCTATATGTTCGGCGCCATGGACACGTATATAAACGTAGTGGGCGGACTCAGACTGGACGAGCCCTCCGCCGACCTTCCGGTGACGATAGCGCTTATGTCCAGCGTGACCGATACGCCGGTGGACAGCGGCATAGTCGCGTTTGGCGAGGTCGGTCTTGCCGGAGAGCTGAGAAGCGTCAGCAACGTGGATTCCCGCATAAGCGAGGCCGAAAAGCTGGGCTTTTCAACGGTCATACTGCCAAAACAGTGTATAAAGCAGCTTCCGAAACGCCAGCGCGCGATAAAGCTTGTGGGCGTGTCAACGGTGGGCGAGGCCTTTGCCGTGGTAAAAAACGGCGGTGCGTCCGCTGAAAATAAATAAAACAACATTCATAAAAGGACTTTGCCTTGATAAAATATCAGGGTGAAGTCTTTTTTATTGAGGTGATATTTTGCGTCTGCGGATAATGCTTTCTATTGTTACGGTGGCGCTGGTTTATTCTCTGTCGTTTGTGCCGGAGGCGGTTGTAGCGTCCCTTCCGCGCGCCGTGGTGGCGACCGCCGGGACGAGTACCTACAGCGACTATGTAAACTGTTCCGGAGAAATAATGCCCGCCCGCGAGATGGAGATATATTGCGCCGTACCCGTCTACGCGACCGAGGTGCTTGTTTCCGTGGGCGACCGGGTGGAGGCGGGACAGACCCTTGCCATAATAGACACCGAAATAAGCGGAGCGGTTGGCGCGGGAAACACCGGCGGAGCACGGGATCAGGATTATTCCGATATGCTTGAGCAGTACGGTCTGGACAGCGAAGCGGCGGCAAAGCTGTTGGCGGGCTATTCCTCCACGGCCATGAGCACGGAGAAGGTCGAATATCAGCAGTATGATATCCCGCAGGTGCTTACTGCGCCCATGAGCGGCATAATAACTGGAACCAATATTTCCGCCGCCGTGCTCACGGACAACACAAAACCGCTGTTTACCGTGGCCGACGACTCAAGCTATGGAGTCAGGCTTTTTGCTGGCGAGTCGGACATATCCAAGGTCTCGGTAGGCGATACGGTGGAGATAACGGGCGCCGGTTTCAGCGGAACATACGCGGCTTGTGTCACAAAGATATACCCCACGGCCACCAAAAAGATATCCGGCACAGCCACAGAGACGGTGGTGGAGCTGGAGGCGGTGCTCGCGCACGCTTCGGACGAACTTAAAAGCGGTTTCAGCGCGAAAGGAAGGATACTGGTCTCTCAGCCGGCCAGTATGGTGACGGTGCCCTATGGCTCTGTGCGGCAGGACAAAGACAACGTGGAATATGTTTACGTGTTTAACGACAACAGGGCTGTGCGCAGGAATATTACCACAGGCATAGAGCTTACCGATACGGTGGAGGTGACGTCCGGCCTCCGTTCGGGCGAAAGCGTGGTGCTCAACCCGGACGACATAAGCGGCGACGCGGCCGTGGCGATAGGAGTGCTGGGAAAATGAGCGGTATAATCGACAGCGCCATAAGGAGCCTTTGCCGAAAAAGATTCAGAACGATGCTCGTGGTGGCGGCCATAACTATAGGCGTGGCGTCTGTCGTGCTCATAATGACGATAGGCGACACTGGCAAGGCGGCGGTGGAGGCGGAGCTTGACAGCCTGGGACTTGGCAGCCTTTCCGTGGCCGCCGATAAACGCATAGGCAAAACAAGCCTTGAGGCCGGTGAACTGGAAGTCATACGCTCGTTGGACGAGATTTCGGAAGCCATACCGGTATTGGTGGACTATTCCAACGTGTCCATGAGAAAGCTTGTCGCCGAGTCGGTCATTTGGGGAATAGATTCCGGCGCGGGGCACGTTTTGTCTTTGGATCAGAAGTACGGCAGGCTTTTTTCGCGGGAGGATGTGAACGACGCGGCCAGGGTCTGCCTTGTGGACGTTTCGGTGGCGCAGGCATTTTACGGCCGCGACAACATAGTTGGGAAAAAAGCGCGGATACTTTTCGACAGCGGTTACGAGGAGTTTGAGATAGTGGGCGTGGTGGAGTCCGGCGGAAACATGCTGCAAAGCCTTATTTCGGACTATCTGCCCACCTTTGTCTATATGCCTTACACGACCATGCAGGTCATGATGGGCCGCACGAGCTATGATCAGGCCGCCGTAAAAGTAAAGGACGGCACGGATATAGACGGCGCCGCCGAAGCGATATCCCGCGCGCTATATCAGTATTCGGGCATAAAAAACGGCTTTAAAGTCAACAATGTCTCCCAACAGAAGGAGAGCCTTTCAAATCTGTTGGACACCGTGACGCTGGTGCTGTCGGTAATAGGCGGCATTTCTCTCATAGTGGCGGGGCTTGGCATAATGACCGTCATGCTTGTAAGCGTAAACGAGCGTACGCGCGAAATTGGAATAAAAAAATCTATCGGCGCCTCTTTCGGCGTCATCATGGCCGAATTTATGGCGGAGGCCTTTACGATGTCGCTTTCCGGCAGTATAATTGGAGCTGTATTTGGCGTGGTGCTCTCCTATTTCGGGTGCATGGCTATCGGGATGGACGCGGATATTTCGGTCACAACGATACTGCTCTG
>CAYONL010000015.1:19097-23421 GCA_964405305.1 uncultured Oscillospiraceae bacterium
GAGCATGCTGAGAGCGCTGGGTTTCGATGTGCGTGAAACGGAAAAGGGCCTTTCGGGCGAGTACCCCGGAGACTGCGCGCTGAATTCCCTCGTCACAGGCGACAGGATCTTTGGCAACCCCAAGGCGCAGGATCCTTTAATTACCATGCTGGCGAAGGAGACGGGCAGGGAAGCGGTGCCGGTAAAACAGGGCTATGTGCGCTGCTCCTGCGCGGTAGTGGGCAGCGGCGCTTTTATAACGGCAGACGAGGGCATAGCGGCTGCGGCGGGTGAGCGCGGGATAGACGTACTGAAAATTCGCCCGGGCTATATCGAGCTTGCCGGTTACGACACGGGGTTTATTGGCGGCTGCTGCGGGTTGGCCGCGCCTGACCTGCTGCTGACGGCCGGAAGCATAGCCGAGCACCCGGACTATGATAACATACGCGCGTTTGCGCTAAATTACGGCGTCTATATTGAGTCCCTTTGGAGGGGCTCGCTTGAGGACATAGGCGGGATATTGCCACTGGCCGAAAAGTGATCGCCGGCAAATATATCGCCGCCGCTTGACAGGGATGGGGCCAGTGTGGTATATTTTGCTAGTAGAGCAATTTCGCTAAATAAAAATTTAGCGAAATATGAGGGAGGAGGAAAAGCTTAATTAGACGCGGCGGATGATTTACTGCATGGCTGGGATGGCGCGCCGCATGGCTTACAGAGCTTACTTAAAATGAACGACCGAAATTTGACCGACTGTCCGGATTACCTGCGGGAGTTTCTTTTTTACATGGAAACTATAAAGGGCCGCAGCCCGCGGACAGTGGATGGCTACTACATAGACCTGCGGGAGTTTCTGCGCTACCTTGAAAAAAAAGGCGGCCTCTACCCTTCCGACGCGCCGGAAAAGGACGTGAAAATTACGGACGCGCCTTTTTCGCTGGTGGAAAACGTAAAGCTTGCCGATGCGCACGAGTTCCTTTACTATTGCCAAAGCAGGCAAAATAACAACGCCAAGACCCGCTCACGCAAGGTTTCGGCGCTGCGCTCATTTTATAAGTACCTGACGGTGGCGACGAACAAGTTAAAAATTAACCCTCTGGAGCATCTTGAGGTGCCCAGCGTAAAAAAGTCGCTGCCGAGATACCTTACGCTAAGCCAGGCGCAGGAGCTGCTGGTCAGCGTTGATTCGGGCTTTCCGGAGCGCGACTATTGCATAATAACGCTCTTTTTAAACTGCGGCATGAGGCTGTCAGAGCTGGTGGGCATAGACCGGGACGCGGTAATAAGGGAAGGCGAAAGCGGCACAGTGAGCCTCAGGCTGCTCGGCAAGGGCAATAAGGAACGGATAGTATATTTGAACGAGGCCTGCGTAATGGCCATTGACGCGTACATAAAGGTGGTTGACGGCAGTCAGGATATAAAGCGGCGGGATAAAAAAGCGCTGTTTTTAAACAACCGCGGCGACAGGATAAGCGGACGGCGTGTTGAGCAGATAGTTGACGAGTGCTTAAAAAACGCAGGGCTTTCGGGGATGGGCTTTTCGCCGCATAAGCTCCGCCACACGGCCGCTACTCTGCTTTATCAAAACGGCGGCGTGGATATCAAGGTGCTGCAGGAGCTTTTGGGTCACGTCAGCCTTTCCACCACCGAAATATACACCCATGTGTCCAGCGAACAGCTAAAATCCGCATCCGCAAAGTCTCCGATAAAGAATATAAAGCCGCCAAAGCGAAAAAAGAAGGACCCGGATCTGCAGGAATAGCGTCACAGTTAAAGCGTCAACATTCTGAAGACAGCGGAAAGCGCCGCAAAGGCCGCCCCGATAACTGTAAAGATAATATACTTTACACAGTAGTGTTTGGCTTTTTGCGGCGCGTTGTTGTCGGCGGAGCTTGAGAAACCCGACACAAACATCTCCCTTGAAAAAATGACGGATTCCCTGCAAGCGGGAATGAGCGCACAGGCCGCCATCGTGGCTTCCGCACCGGCCACAAGCGCGTATGGCAGTGCGCCGCCCATGCCATACCTGGCGTATACTACGCCGGAAAGCGCGCCATAGGCCACGCCGCGACAAAAAAGCGCGCCCATGGCCACCGGCTGTCCTATGGCGCTGAAGCCGCTGAAAAACATTATAACAAGGCACACGAGCGACGACACGAAAGCGTCAATAAACGCGCCGGAGAAGTTTGTCCCTCCCCGCTGCTTTTCGGCCAGAGCGGATAGCTCTCCTAAAAACGCGCCAGGCAGTATTTTCAGAGTAAATACGCCGCAGAATATTCCGCAGACAAAAAGCGCCGCAAGAAAATACCATAGCCGGCGTCTGCCTGATAGTTTCCTGATGCCGAGGGCTGTCCTGTTCACGGGCGTTCTCCTTTTATGTTTCTTGCCTCAATATATGAAAAAGGGCCTCGGTTTATTCCGAAGCCCTTTAAATATAAAACGACCGGCGTCTATTTGCCCAGCTCATAGGCGCGCTTTATTGTGGCCCTTGAGCACGCTTTAACATTTTCTTCAAAGCCGCCGGATTTTAGCGCGTCCAGTCCAGCCAGCGTTGTGCCGCCCGGAGATGAGACCATGGCAATGAGCTCGTCCAGTGACTTGCCGCTTTCCGTCATCATCTTTGCGGAGCCGACGAGGGCCGCGCTAAACAGCTCCACCGCCGTATCCTGAGAGAAGCCGTTTTCCACCGCTTCCTCCACAAACGCCTTGGCAAAATAATAGATGTAGGCCGGCGAGCTGCCGTTGAGCGGTATGACCTCGTTCATGCGGTCAGCAGGTATCTCATAGGCGCTTCCGGCCGAGGAAAAGATGGATCTCACGAACGCAAATTCCTCGTCGCTTATGGGTTCCACGCGGCCTATGGCGGTGGCGCCGGAGCCGAGCAGCAGCGGAGTGTTGGGCATAACGGTCACGACCCGGCAGTCGAAACCCAAGGTCGTGCGGATAAACGCGGCCGACACACCGGCACAGATGGATATGAGCACCGCGTTTTTTGAGACGGAGCCCTTGATGCTCAAAAGCACGCCCTCTAGCACCTGCGGCTTTACGGAGAGCAACACATATTTGCAGGAACCGGCCGCATCCGCCGCGCTGTCCGCCGCGACGCAGCCCCGAGCAACAAACGGCTGCATCTTTTCCGGCGCTTTGTCATACATGGTGATTTCACCGGGTTTCAAAAGCCCGGAACCGAGCACGCCGCCCAAAATAGCGCCGGCCATATTGCCCACGCCGATGACGGCAAGTTTACCAGACATGCGGTTCGCCTCCGTTATTCGGCCATGGCGGCCTTTATCATCAGGGCGCACTCCACGCGCTTTTTCTCTATCTCGCAGGAGAGGGGGTTCGGCGTGAGGATGTCGCCGCTGTATTCATAGTTGTTGGCGTTGCAGCCGCCGGAGCAGTAAAACTTGGCCCAGCAGTCGCGGCAGCCCTTTTTGTTATAGATGTGGGCGTCGGCGAACACGGCCTTTTTACTGAGGTCAAGGGTGCCGTCGTTTATGTTTCCGAGCTTCCACTCCTCGTGCCCGACAAACTGGTGGCAGGGATAGATATCGCCATCGGGCGTGATAGCCACGTATTCGTTGCCGCACCCGCAGCCGCGCAGCCGCTTTATGGCACAGGGGCCCTGGTCAAGGTCTATCATGAAGTGGAAAAAGTTGAAGCCCTCGCCGCGTTTTCTGCGGGCGATAAGCTCCCTTGCCAGCCGCTCGTACTCCGCGTATATGGCGGGCAGGTCGGCCTCCGTCAGGGCATAGGACTCGCCGGGGTCGGCTATGACGGGCTCCACGCTGAGCTGGTCAAAGCCCAGGTCGGCAATGTGCAGCGCGTCCTCCGCAAAGTCCATGTTGTACTTTGTAAAGGTCCCGCGGATGTAGTATTCCTTATATTTGCCCTCCAGCCGCCTGTCCACCAGCTTTTTGAAGTTGTCCACTATTATGTCGTAGCTGCCCTTTCCGTTTACGGTCTTGCGCATGCGGTCATTGACCTCGCGCCGCCCGTCAAGGGACAGAACCACGTTGGACATTTCGGCGTTTATAAAGTCGATCATCTCGTCATTCATCAAAACGCCGTTTGTGGTGATTGTAAAGCGAAAGTGCTTGCCATACTCTTTTTCGCGCTCGCGTCCGTAGGCGGCGATCTCTTTTACGGCCTCCCAGTTCATAAGCGGTTCCCCGCCGAAGAAATCCAGCTCAAGGTTCTTACGCGTGCCGGAGTTTTCAAGCACAAAATCTATGGCTTTCTTGCCCGTCTCAACCGGCATCAGCTTGCGCCCGGTACCGAAATCCCCGGTGGAGGCGAAGCAGTATTTGCAGCGCAGGTTGCAGTCGTGCGCCACATGCAGGCA
>CAYONL010000016.1:0-8904 GCA_964405305.1 uncultured Oscillospiraceae bacterium
GTCGCTTGAACAATTCTTAAATTAAATATTTGTCTAACTTTTTGGGGTCACTTCACGCCCACGCGCGGCGCTTTTTTTATCAGCAAAGATGCATCGGCTCCACGTCCTCCGACAGCGCCGCGAAAGCGTAGCCCTGCCGCCTGAACTCGTCTATCAGTATGGGCAGCGCCTCGGCCGTCGTCCTTCTCACGCTGCTGTCGTGGCAGAGGACGATGACCCTGTCCCTGTCCCGGGCGTATTTCAGTATCCTGCGGGCTATGGTCTCCGCCGCCACATAACCGCCCGTGTCGTCGCCGCCCTTTGAGTTCCAGTCGAACCAGACGAAGCCGCGGCGCTCCATCTCCCTCTGTATGTCCTCCCGCACCCGGCCGTCGCAGCTGGAGTTCGTGCTGCCGCCCGGAAAGCGGAAGAAATCCGGCCTTTGCCCGGTGACGGAGTATATCCACTCCCGCTCCCGCTCAAAGTCGGCCAGCCAGCCCTCCACCGAGCTGTATATCTGCGAATACCTGTGGCAGTAGCTGTGGACGCCGATGGCGTGGCCCTCCTGTGCTATGCGCCTTAGCCGCGCGTCCGTCTCCTCCCCCGCCGGCCCTATGACAAAAAAGGTCGCCTTTATGCCGTTCTCCTTCAGTATATCCAGTATCGTTTCGGTGACGGCGGAGGGGCCGTCGTCAAACGTGAGATAGACCACCTTCTCCGGCTCCCTCTCCGCGTCGGCTGTGGCCTCCTTGGACGCATACAGCTCCGGGTACAGCGCCGTTATATCCTGCACGGCCTCCGCCGCCGCATTTGTCAGGGACGAGGCCGCCATGGCCGCCGCCATCAGCACGGTAAGGCCCGCCGCCGCCAGCCTTACCCGGAGCTTTGAGCTCACAGAAACACGTATTTTGCCCAATTCCAGCCCACCGTTTCGTAAATATTATCAGTAATTCTATGGAATTACTATGAAATAACGGTGTGTTTTATCCTTGACGCGGCCGGCGGGCGGGCGTAAAATTATATATCATATGATTCGGAGGTCGTAACGTGAACAGAGTATCAGAGTTATTGCGCGACAACCCGATAATTGCCGCCATAAAGGACGAGGCGGGTTTGGCGTCGCTTTCCGAAACGGATTGCAGCGTCGTTTTTATACTCTATGGAAACATTATCAGCATTCCCGACATAGTGCACCGCATAAAGGCCCTGGGCAAAACCGCCTTTGTGCATATGGATCTGATTGACGGCATGGCGGCCAAGGAGGTGGCGGTGGAGTACATTGCCACAAACACCGAGGCCGACGGCATAATCAGCACCAAGGTTCCCATAGTCAACGCCGCCCACGCCCACGGCCTCCTGACCGTGCACCGCTTTTTCGTGCTGGATTCCAAATCCCTCGCCGGCATAGACAGGCAGCTTTTGACCTCCGAGGCCGACAGCATCGAGATACTGCCCGGAGTCATGCCCAAGGTGATACGGCGTATCTGCGCCTCCACCGAAAAGCCGGTCATAGCCGGCGGCCTTATATGCGACAAGGAGGACGTTATGAACGCCATTGCCGCCGGCGCCTGCGGTATCTCCACCTCCAACCCCTCCGTGTGGCGGGAGTGAGCCGTTTAAAGAATTGTAGCTTTACATAACAAAATAGTTCACAGTTTGTCCAAAAATCTTATAGAAAAAGCTCCGCCCTTTGTGCTATAATGTAGACACCGAAGTAAAGGGGGCTTATTTATGAACATCACTATCTCATCGCGCAGCACCGCCGTCAGGGACGAGTTCCGCGAAAGGGTGGGCAAAAAACTTCACAAGCTTGACCGTTTCTTCGAGGACGAAGCCAAGGCTGTCGTCAAAGTGACCAACGAGGGCGGACGCGAGACGGTCGAGGTCACGATCAACTCCCGCGGCATGCTGTTCCGCTCCGAAAAAACCACCGACGACAGGATGGATTCGCTGGAGGCAGCGGTCGACGCCATCACGAAGCAGATCATCAAAAACAAAACGAAGCTGGAGAAAAAGTTCCACAGCGGCACCTTCCAGCAGAGCTTTGACGAGGATATCTCCTCCGACGAGTACGGCGTCACCCGTGTGAAGAAGTTCCCGGTCAAACCCATGAATGTGCAGGAGGCCATCCTTGAGATGAACATGCTGGGGCACAGCTTCTTCATGTTCCGCAACGAGGAGACCGGCGAGATAAACGTGGTCTATCGCCGCGACAGCGCGGACTACGGCCTGTTGGAGCCCTCCGACTGAAAGATTGTTTTACAGCCCCGTCTTATTAAGGCGGGGCTGTTTTAATTTGCGAAGCTATAAAAAAACAGCGCCGGCGGCCCGCCTTTTAACTGCGGAGCCGCCGGCGCAAACTTTCGCCTGTAAATTTTCAAACCGGCCGTTTTATTACCCTTCCGCCGCAGACCACCCACTCCGGGCCTGTAAATACCGACAGCGGGTCCCCCTTGAACACGGCAAAGTCGGCGTCCTTACCCGGCGCTATGGAACCCACTCTGTCGTCCAGCCCGCATATCTGGGCCGGATAGAGCGTTATGGCGCGCAGGGCCTCGTCGTGCTCCATACCCGCGCCCACCGCGGCGCCCGCCGACAGCGCCAGATAATTTATCGGCACCTCGGGATGATCTGTACAGATGGCGACCTTTACACCCGCTTTGCTCAACAGCGCAGGGCCTTCCGCGCTCTGACGGCAAAGCTCCGGCTTCGTGCGGGAGGTGAGCATTGGCCCCGCGATTACGGGAACGCGCTCGCCCGCCAGCGTTTCCGCCGCGAGATACCCCTCCGTCCCGTGGATGAGCACCAGCTTCAGCCCAAACTCCTTTGCTATCCTGATGGCGGTAAATATGTCGTCCAGCCGGTGGGCGTGAAAGTGGGCCTGCATGGAGCCCTCCAGCACGCCGGTCAACGCCTCGCACTTCATGTCAAATTCGGGCCTGTCCCGTTCCGGGTCCTCCTCCGCGTCCTGCAAATCGGCAAGGTAGTGCATGGCCCGCAAAAGCTGCTCCCGTATCAAGGCGGCGGTGGCCATGCGCGTGGCGGGCGTCTCACCCTTAGCGTGGTATGTATTTTTCGGGTTCTCGCCCATGGCGAACTTCATGCCGAGAGGCGAGCGCAGCACCATGTCGTCCACTCTGCTGCCCGCCGTTTTCATAGCCATAAGCTGGCCCGATATCGGATTCCCGCTGCCCGGCCCGGTGACCACGGTGGTGACGCCCGCGTTCCTGGCGTCCGAAAAGGCGCGCTCCACAGGGTTCACCGCGTCCACTGCCCTAAGCTGCGGCGTGCAGGGGTCCGTATCCTCGTTCCCGTCGTCGCCCTCTATACCCATGCCGTCCTCCCACATGCCTATGTGGCAGTGGGCGTCAATAAGGCCGGGCGTCAAAAGCGCGCCCGCCATGTCGTAGCCCTCGTCGTCCCTTGGCGCCACGGCCATCGGCCCCACGTCAATGATGACCCCGCCCTTTGTCTGGACGAAGCCGTTTTCTATGGTGTCGGACGACGCGGTAAATACCCGCGCGTTGTAAAACAGCATTTGTCGCTCCTTCTCAGAAAAAGGGATATTGCTCGCACAATACCCCTTCCTGACGCAGAAAAATATGCGCGCTCAGTGGCCCTGATTGGAGCGGCGGTTCTGGCTCCCGCGCCGTGTATCTATGACCTTTTTAAGATCACCCATCTTTTCGTCGCTGCTCTTTTTAAACTTGTTCATCATGTCCTCAAAGGACATGTCGCCGTTTTGCCTGGACTTGAACTCAAAGCTGTCCACTCCACTGGCGCCGGGACCCGGCCTGCGCTGCTCCCGTGTCTGCCTCGGGCGCTGCTGCTGCTGTTGTTCCACCGCCTGCTTAATAGAAAGACTTACTTTGCCCTCAGGACTTATGCCGAGCACCTTTACACGGACGGTCTGGCCCATCTGCACAAAATCCTTTATCTCCTTTACGTAAGTCTGGGCGACCTCGGAGATATGTACCATACCCGTCTTTCCCTCCGGAAGATCCACAAATACTCCAAAACTTGTGATCCCGGAGACCTTCCCCTCCAAAACAGAGCCAACCTCAAGCTGCATAGGTCTTTCTTATCCTCCTCAAACTCATTCAGATACTACTTGGTTCCCGAAATATCCACATAAAAATGCTCGTCCGCATAGGCGTAGCCCAATTTTTCCCTCGCCATGCGCTCCACGAACTCATCTGTGCCATAGGTATCCAGGGTGCGCTGCAGCTCCTCGTTCGCAATGACCTGCTCGTCATACTGCTGCTTCACCTCATCTAATGTCGCGCGCTTTCTCGCTATGTCCACCTGAAAACTTATCAGGGAATACGCGAGATACGCCCCGAACGCCATCAGCGCCACCCGAGCTATAAGGCTTTTTTGTACTCTCATTTTTGTCTTCAATTCCAGAGCTCTCCTTATATTTTCTGCGGCAATCGGCCGACACAAACTTCTCCATGATTAGTTGTAATAAATTATACACTATATCCAACCACTTTTGCAATAGGCTATTGATATATCCCGCTGTAAGTGTTAACTTTTTTTTAACGATCAGGAGGCCCGCCCGGGCTTTTCCGCCCGCGAAAGTCACAAATTGCCTTATCGGCCTCCAAACCATCACGAGCACATGACCCGCGAACTCTATCACCGCCCGCGCCAGGCTCACCGTCAGCGCGCCCAGCGTCAGGTACCAGAGGAAAAAACCCAGCCCCTCGCCCAGCAGCAGAAAGAGCCGGAGCCGCCCGGCCGACGCCTTCATAAGAAACGCAAAGGTCACAAAGGCGGCCGCGAACATATAAAGAAAGTCGTATACGAAAAGCGCGCGCCGCCCCGGCCTTGTTATTAGCCGGAACACGCGCGCCATGTCGTAGACAAAGCCCAGCAGCGCGCCCACCGCCAGGCTCTCCAAAAAGCTGGCCGTCTGTGCGGCCACCATGTTTCCAAACTGCAAACCGCCGCCTCCTAAGTAAGCGCTGAATAATTAGCTGTAAACTAAAAGGTGTGCATCCGAAGGGTCTTAGGGGCAATCGGAATGCCCCTAAATCTAATACGCCGCAGGCTCCTATTTTAAAACAATAATTAATCAGTGTTTACCTAACGGAAGATCCTCGCCATGATCCCGGCCCGTCGGGGCGTATCGGCGCTGTAGGCCAGGGCGGACACCTCGCCCGTGACGGCCAGCTCGCCCGTGTCGGCGGAAAAGCGCTCCACCTTGAGCGCCTTCCCCCTCACCGTAAGTATGCCCAGCGGCGTCACGGCCTGTATCGTCTCGTCGTCAAAGCCCTCCACGTCCGATATGCCGGTGGCGGTCAGGCGGTTTCGTTCCTCCAGCGCCAGCGTGTGACGGGCCGGCGCGTTCTCCACGGTTTTCATGCTCACCCCTCCAGTTTCTCCTGTCAAATCTTATGAGGGATGGGCCGGGTATATGACCGCGCCCCGCGGCACAAAAAAAGCAGCCCGGATATTTCCGGGCCGCCCATTTCGCTCTATTCCAAAACCTCGTAGTTGCTGGCGGCGTCCTCCTTGCGGGGCGACTCGTTTATGCTGAGCACGCGCACCCGCAGCGGCTTCTGCCCCAGCTGTATCTCTATTATGTCCTGCTCCTTGATCTCGTAGGAGGCGCGGGCCGGCCTGTCGTTCACCAGCACGCGCCCGGCATCGCAGGCCTCGTTCGCTATGGTGCGGCGCTTTATCAGCCTCGTCACCTTCAGATATTTGTCCAGCCTCATTATATGCTCCTTAAAAAACATCCCCTGCCCGTTGCGGCAGAGGACATGTAGGTTATTGCACGCTTATTTGGAAACTGCGTCCTTGAGTGCCTTGCCGGCCTTGAAGCCCGGAAGCTTGGAAGCCTCGATGGTGATCTCCTCTTTGGTGCGGGGGTTGATGCCTTTGCGGGCCGCGCGGCTCTTAACTTCAAATGTGCCGAAACCTACGAGCTGTACCTTGTCGCCGGAAGCAAGGGCCTCCGTGATGGACTCGATGACGGCGTTGAACACCTTCTCGCTGTCCTTCTTAGAGAGTTCGGTTTTAACCGCGATCGCGGATACCAGATCAGATTTTGTCATTTCAGATAACCTCCATAAATTTTATATGCGGTCTTGCCGCTTTATACTGAGCTAATCTGAAACCCTTTTTGCCCGCTTCCAGAGAGTGTCAAGCTCGTCCATGCCTGCCGTGTGCATGTCGAGCCCCTCCTCCGCGGCAAGAGCTTCAACCTTAGCAAAGCGCCTTATGAATTTTTCGCTGGAGCGCGTGAGCGCCTCCTCCGCGTCCGTCTTTACAAACCTTGACACGTTCACCGCCGCAAAAAGCAGGTCGCCCAGCTCCTCCTCTATATGGAGCTTGTCCCCCTCGGCTACGGCCTCCTTTAACTCCGCCGTCTCGCTGTCCAGGTCGGCCATGGCGCCGGCTGTGTCGGTGTAGTCGAAGCCGGTCTTGGCGGCGCGGTGCTGTAATTTTTCGGCCCGCATCAGCGCGGGCAGCTCCTTTGGCACGGAAAGGAGCGTGTCCGTGGCGGTGGCCTGGCCCTTTTCCTTCTTCTTTATCTCGTCCCAGTTTTTCAGGACCTCGGCCGGGGTCTCGGCGGTAACGTCCCCAAAAACATGCGGATGGCGGAGCACCAGCTTTTGGCACAGCCCGTCGCACACGTCGTCAAAGTCAAATCTGCCGGCCTCCGCCTCCATCTGCGCGTGGAAAAGCACCTGCATCAGCAGATCGCCCAGCTCCTCGCACAGCATGGCGCTGTCGCCGCTGTCTATGGCCTCCGCCACCTCATACGTCTCCTCTATCAGATTCTTCCGTATGGACTGGTGGGTCTGCACCCTGTCCCAGGGGCAGCCGCCCTCGCCCCTCAGCAGGGCCATGACAGAAACCAGGTCGTCGATATTGTACCGCTTTTTTATCTCAAAATCAACCGCCATATTTGACCTCCTATATATTACCGCATCAAATGGCTTTTTTCAAGTATTTTAATGATTTGTTCACCTTTGGGAAGCATTTTTAACTCGCTTTTTGACACGCCCTTTATTAAGAGCATGACAAGGCCGTACACCACTACAGCCACGCAAAGCCCTATAACGGTGGACATACGGCCCCCGACCGTGCTTGACAAGACATTGCATGACAGTTTTGCGGCCGCCACACATATTGCCGCCGCAAGGCAGGGCTTGATAAACACATCCAAAATATTTATGCGGACGTGCGCGTGGCGGCGGATGGCCGCAAGCCCCAGCAGCATTATCACCGCGTAGCAGGCCAGCGTTCCGTAGGGCGCCGCGTTTATGTTATATTCCGGTATGCCCACAAAGACGTAGTTTATGCCCAGCTTAAATACCGCGCCCACCAGCATGAACACCAGCGGCAGATTCTCCTTGCCTATGCCCTGTAAAATGCTGTTCATCGGCAGCACCACCGAAACAAATATCACGGCTATGCCCATGACCTTCAGCATCGGCGTGGCTATCTCTATCTCAAGCTGGCGGGCCGGATAGAGCAGCTGCAATATCTCCCCCGCCAACACGGAGAGGCCCAGTCCCGCCGGCATGGCTATCAGCGTGGTGGTCTTGATCACCATGTCTATGGAGGCCTTTATGCGGCGGCGGTTGTTGGCCCAGGTGGCGGCCACGTTTGGAAGGGCGGCGGTGGCCAGCGCGATCGTTATGGCCGGGACCAGCGCGAAAAGCGTCTGCGGCATGCCGCTGTAGACCCCGTAAAGGTAGTTCGGCACGCCCTCAAGCGTCATGCCCGCCGGCAGCAGCTCGCCATACATGCCCATTATCGTCTCCGGGCTGAGCCTTATCGCGTAGGTTATCCTGTTTATAAGCGAGACAAGGTCTATCAGGGAGGTCAGGTTCATCGCCATGGCCGCCATGCAGATGGGTATCGCTATGCGCACCAGCTTTTTTAGCAGCACCTTTCCGGGCGCGGCGGGCGGAGCCTCAAAAAGCTCCTCCTCGCTTATGCCGTCGCCCACCTGGCGGTGCCGTATCATCAGGTAGATCATACCGAACATGGTGGAGAGCATGACCCCGCCTATGGCCGCGGCCGCCACATACGGCATCAGCCCCAGCAGCGCCTCGTCCCTTGTGGCGCCCTCGGCCAGCTTTACCCCGGTTATGGCGCCCGTCTCGTCGAACTGCCTCATGCCCAGCTCTTTTACAAGCACGGCAAGGCCCAGCCCGGCCGCCAGCTTCACCAGCGCCTCCGTTATCTGGGAGACGGCGGTGGGGTACATGTTGCGGAGCCCCTCGTAGTACCCGCGGTACGCGCTCATTATACAGAAAAAAAACACGGCCGGGGACAGCACGGCTATGGAATACATGCCGCCGGCGTTGTGTATCACGTCCTCGGCCAGAAAGCGCGCCCCGAACAGCATGAAAAGGCTGCCCACCGTGCCGGTGACAAGGAAGCAGTACATGGATATGTTCAGTATCTTCCTTACGTCCCTGTACCGGCCCATGACCACGCTCTCCGACACTATCCGCGCCACGGCCACCGGCATTCCGGCGGTCGCCAGCGAATAAAGCGGATTGAACACCTGGTAGGCGGTATTATAATAACCGAAGCCGTCGCCGCCGATAAGGTTCATCAGCGGTATTTTGAAAGCCGCGCCGATTATTTTTACGATTATGGTCGCGGCGGTCAGTATGAGAGCGCCCTGCAAAAAGTTCTGTTTTTTGTTAGGCAAGCGGCGCCCTCCTTTCTTTCACTAAAAATAGCATGAAAACTGCCGCGCCTGCGCTTTGCTGCGTCGGCGCGGCATTCCCGAAACGTTTCGGTGCTCAAAGCTGCGCAAGTATCCTCGGCAGGTGGTAGCTTATCTTTTCGCGCACCTTGCCGACGTCTATGGTCTTCCACTTGCCGTCGCGGTAGAGCACGTCGCCCTCCACCATGGTGAGCGCCACATCCGCCGCCTGCGCCGAAAAG
>CAYONL010000016.1:8914-20179 GCA_964405305.1 uncultured Oscillospiraceae bacterium
TATCCGCCGCGTCGTAGCACGGGGTCAGGTGCGGCGCGGACATATCCACCACCGCAAGGTCGGCGCGCCAGCCCTGCTTTATAAGGCCGGTCTCCGCCCTGCCCTGGCTTTTCGCGCCGTTTATTGTGGCCATTTTAAGTATTTCGCGGGAGGACACCTCGTCCGCGTGGCCGGTTATGCCGCGGCAGATGAGCGCCGCCATATGCATCTCCTCAAACATGTTGAGGTTGTTGTTGCTGGAGGCCCCGTCCGTGCCCAGCGCCACGTTCACGCCCGCATCCAGCATTTTGCGAAGCGGCATGAACCCGCTGCCCAGTTTCATATTGCTGCTGGGGCAATGGGTCACCGTTACGCCGCGCCCGGCAAAGATGGCGATATCCTCGTCCGTCGCCCATACGCAGTGAGCCGCGTTTGTGGGCTGGCCAAAAAAGCCGAAGGAATCCAGATACTGCGCCGGGGTCACGCCGTTGCGCTTTACGCAGTCCTCGTGCTCGCGCCTCGTCTCCGAAATATGCACCTGCTGGCGCAGCTCGTTCTTTTTGCTGAACTCGGTGGAATCCTTTATAAGCTGCTCGCAGGCGGTGTATTCGGCGTGCAGGCCGAAATCCTGAACGAACCTGCCCCTGCTGTGCCCGTATTTCTTAATTGACTCAAGGGATTTGGGGAAGAATTTCTGCTTCATAAGCGGGGTGCCGTCGGTGCAGACCGGCGCGTTCATGAAATTGCACTTCATCCCGGCCTCCAGCACGGCGCGGCTCATGCCCTCGTCGCCCAGATACATGTCGGAAAAAGAGGTGACGCCGGAGGCCAGCATCTCCGCCATGCCCAGCAGAGCGCCCCAGTACACCACGTCGTCGGTCAGCTTCGCCTCAAATGGGAAGACCTTTTCGGTCAGCCACTCCTGCAGCGGCAGCCCCTCGCCGTAGCCGCGAAGAAGCGTCATGGCGGCGTGGCAGTGGTTGTTGACAAGGCCCGGGATCAGCAGCTTGCCCGTGCCGTCATATATCTCGCCGTAGCCCCAGTCCGGCTTTTCCGTGGAAATATACTCTATGACGCCGTTTTTTGTTCCGACACAGGCGTCGGACACCACATTAAAATTCTCGTCAAGATAGGAGATGTTTTTAAAAAGCATTTTTTAGTCCTCCTCCAGCGTTCTGACCACCAGGTGCAGGAACTTTTTAAAGCTGTCGGCCACGGCGGTGCCGGTCGCGTTTACCTCCTCGCCCGAAAGCGCGCCTTTGGAAACTCCGGCGGCCATGTTGGTCACCACGGAAACGCCCACGGCTGGCAGACCTATCGCGGCGGCCATTATCGCCTCCGGCACCGTGCTCATACCCACCAGATCGGCGCCCATTGCCGCGAGCGCCGCAATTTCCGCGGGAGTTTCAAACTGCGGCCCGCCCATGTAGGCGTAGACGCCCTCCCGCACCGCCATGCCGTTTATCGCGGCGGCGGAAACTATCTTTTCGCGCAGGGCTCTTGAGTAGGCATCGCTCATATCGAAGAAACGGCCCGCGCCGCCCAGCTCCGCCGCGTCCTCACCCACCAGCGGGCTGTCCAGCACCAGCTTTATGTGGTCGCGGATGAGCACGAACTCGCCCACCCGCAGCGCCGGATTTATACCGCCCGCCGCGTTGGTGAGCACGATATGCCCGACCCCGGCGGCCTTGAGCACGGCGACAGGGTACGCGCACTCGGCCATTGAGTACCCCTCGTAGCAGTGCATACGCCCGTTCATCACCGCGACCGGCACGCCCTCCAGCCGGCCCACATAAAGCACGCCCTCGTGCACGCCGGAGGTGGCGAACCGCGGTATGCTCTTATATGGGATCCGCACCGCGTCCTCAAGGTCGGCCGTCAGCGGGTTCAGCCCGGAGCCCAGCACTATGGCGAGCTTGGGGCGCAGGCGCGTTTTGGTCAAAATATATTCGGCGGAGCCCTTTATCTGATTATACGTCATGGCGCAGTCCCTCATTCCATGCCGGTCAGGTCTTTTATCTCCTCCACCGCGTCCTTCGCGGTCTCTTTCACGCCGTTTACGGCGTCGGCCGCGCTGTCCTCCGCCTTGTCGCCGTCTCTGGCGGCGGCATAATCGCCCAGCTTCGCGCCGCAGCGGGAGCAGAAAGCGGCCCCCACCTCGTTTTGCGCCCCGCAGGCAGGGCAGCGGGCGCGGCGCTTCAGCTCCGTTATGCGGGCGGTTATCTCCGCTATGCGCTTGTACTGGTCGTCTATCTCGTCGGTATATATGCCGATAACTTCCTCGTTCTCCTCGCCGGTGCGGTGTTTGTTATAAACAAGCTCGCCTATCTTGCTGAAATTTTTCTGTATATCGCCCTTTATGGTGACTCGCTCAAGGCGGAGCTTGGACATCTCAACGTACTCGTTGGCCTTTTTACCCACTTCTCCGGCCACCACTTTCATATCGCTGACAAAATCATCAAAATTTGACATGATGTTTCCCCTTTCACAATTGAGTTCCCAATACCTGATATTTTATTATATACCCGCCGTTCGGATATTTCAACAAAAACCGTCCTTAATATGGGCGCTCAGCGCCCGATGAACTCCCGAAGGAGCGAATCCTCCGGCACCGCGCCGCCACGAAGCTCCGTAAACTGCGAATACCGCGCGAACAGGCCCCGGGCCGGGGCGGCGTAGGGCGACCCCTCCCCTATTTCGGCCAAAAGCGGCAGCAGCCGTCCGCCCAGCACCGCTGGCTCGTAATCCAGCGCCGAATCCAGCAGCGCATCCGCCGTATCCCTGTACGGGTCGATAAACTTCGCCTCTCCCGCGCAGACGCTGGGCCACTGCATAAGGGTCTTTTCCGCGCTCCAGCCGCGAAACAGCTCGTCGCGCACTATGCGGCGGGCAAGGCGCATATCGCGGGGCGAGAGCGCCTCCCGCCCATCCAGCTCAAAGCCCGTCATGACGCCCACGTACACGCGGAATACCCCGTCCCCGGGAAGGCCCTCCGCAAAGGCCGGGTTCAGCGCGTGGGTGCCCTCTATCAGCAATATCCCCTCCGGCGAAAGCTCCACAGGCCGCGTGCGCTCGCTCCTGCTCTGGGTCCCAAAGTCGAAAAGCGGCAGCTCCGCCCGCCCCGTTTCCAAAAGGCGGTTAAAGCACTGCCGCGCCAGCTCCACATCCACCCCGGCCAGCGTCTCCATATCGTAGGCGCCGTCGGGCAGCCGTGGCAGCCGGTCAAGCCCAAAGAAAAAGTCGTCTATCGAAACGATCACGGCGTCCCGTCCGCCCATGGCCAGCTCCTCCACGAGCTTCTGCGCCGTGGTCGTCTTTGATGAGGCCGACGGCCCGGCCAGCAGCACGGCGCGCACCCTGTCCCCCTCGCCCAGTATCCGGCCCGCCAGGTCGTGGAGCCGCACCCTGTATCTGTACTCCGACAGCAGCGCGAAGCCCTCCGGCTCCCTTTCGGCCCAGGCGTTGGCAAGCACCGCGTCAAATTCACTTTTTTGGGCTGAACCTGTCATAAAACTCCTTTATCTGGCCCTTCCGCTCACAGACGGCCGCATAGCGCTCGATATATTCGTATGGATATTTGAAGTTGAATATGCGCTCTATATGGCCGTTCGGCTCCCGCAGCTTTGTCACGCCGCCCGCGCCGACAGCCAGTATCGTGTGCGTCTCATCCATGATGTAGACGTTGTAAAGCCCCTCTTTTCCCGGCTTGCAAAAGCCGGTGTTCTCAAGGTTGTCCACCGTGCCCTTCTGGCGGTAGAGGTAATAGGGTATATACCCGCCCTCGCCAAACCGGGCGTAGGCGTGCTCAAGCATTTCGTCCGCAAGCCCGCTTTGAAGCACTGTTTCCGCCTCGCCCGCCAGGTCCGAGGCGCGTTTGAGCGTCAGGGCGTGGAGCGTGATGTTGGCGGGCGCCAGCTCCAGTATGCCGTCTATGGTGCGGCGGAAGCTCTCCATGTCGTCCCGGGGAAGCCCGGCTATAAGGTCAGTGTTTATGTCGTCAAAGCCGTGCTCACGCGCCAGGGCGTAGGCGTCGAAAAAGTCCTTCGCCGTGTGCTTGCGGCCTATCTCCTCCAGCACCTCGTCGGAGAGCGTCTGCGGATTTATGCTTATGCGGGTGACGCCGCGGCGCTTGAGCACGTCCAGCTTCTCCGGCGTTATGGTGTCCGGGCGTCCGGCCTCCACCGTCAGCTCCCGCACCCCCGACATGTCGAAAACGTTCTGCGTCACCGCCAGTATGCGGTCCAGCTGGGCCGCGCCGAGCACCGACGGAGTGCCACCGCCCATGTACACCGTTTCAAGGCGCAGGCCCAGCTCACGGCTGACCTTCGCCGTGTCGCACAGCTCCCGGCACAAAAGGTTCACGTAGTCCGGGATGAGCTTCGCCGCCTTTTCAATGCTGTGGGAGGTGAAGGAGCAGTACGAGCACCGGGTCGGGCAAAAGGGTATGGAGATATAGAGCGAAAAGGAATTCGGGCGGCTGGCGGCGCGTATGCGGCGCTCGTTTTCCATGCAGGCGAGCAGCAGCTCCAGCTTCTCGTCCGAAACGAGCATGGTGCGGGCCAGCTCCCGCCTTATTTTGTCGTCGGAGCAGCCCGCGTCGGCCAGCTTAAAGGCTATTTTCACCGGGCGTATACCGGTGAGTATGCCCCATTTTGGCCGCACGCCCGTGGCCGTGCTCAAAATCTTGAAAAGCATGATGGCCAGCCTGCGCTCGTGCTCGGCGGCGGCGGTCTGCCTATCCGCGTACTCCCGCCCATCCATAAGGACGCGCACGAAGAGCTCGTCCCCCCGCACGCCGGTATAAATATAGTCCCCCGCCGGAACCTTCGCGTCCTCGGCCACGGTAAGCCCGCCGCCGCGCAAAAACATCCGGCAGAGGGCCTCCATTTCATAGTGATACGGGTGTCCGTCGCAGATGAGCGTCATATTTTATCCGTCCCCATAGCGTGGCGCAGGCAGGGATTGTGCTCCCTTTCCTCGCCAAGCGTAGTACAATCGCCGTGGCCCGGGTACACCTCGTAATCGCCCGGCAGGTTCCCGAGCTTTCGCAGCGACTCGTCCATCTCCTGCTGGGAGGCGCCGTAAAGGTCGGTTCTCCCGCAGGTGCCGGCAAATAGCGTGTCCCCGGTGAAAAGCGCGCCGTCCGCCATTATCGTCAGCCCGCCTCTTGTGTGGCCCGGGGTGGACATGATCTTAAACTCTGTCTCATCCAGCTTTATGGCGTCACCGTCGTGCAGCTCAATGTCGTGGTTCACGTGGTACTTCTCCGAAAACTGGGCCTGCACCCGGTTCATCACCAGCGTGGGGTCGCGTAGCAGCTCCACATCCGGCCCGCCAACGGCCACCCTCGCTCCTGTGCGCTTAACTATCTCCTTGACCGCGCCAATGTGGTCAAAGTGGCCGTGGGTCAGCAGAATGTACTTCACCGTCACGCCCATGTTAGTTATCCGGTCGGAAAGCCTTCCGCCGTCGTCGCCCGGGTCTATCACCACGGCGTTGTTTTTTTCGCTTTGCACTATATAGCAGTTCGTCCGCATTATGCCGACGGGTATCACAGTTACCTTCATATTTCTCCCCTTCTTGTCACTTATTCACTTTCAGGTCGTCCGTGTCAAGCAGTATGGTCACAGGCCCGTCGCCGTCTATGCGCACCCGCATATCCGCGCCGAAAACGCCCGTACCTATCTCGTCCACTCCCTGGAATCTGAGCTTCTTTATAAAATATTCGTAAAGGGCGTTTGCCTCGTTCGGCCTTTCCGCGTCGAAAAAGCTCGGCCTGCGTCCATGGGAGCAGTCGCCGTACAGCGTGAAATTTGATACGACCAGCGCGGCGCCGCCCACCTCTAACAGCGAGAGGTTCATCTTGCCCGCCCCGTCCTCAAAAACGCGCAGCTCGGCTATCTTCTCCGCCAGCCTGTCCGCCTCGGCCGCTCCGTCGCCCTTTTTGACGCCGAGCAGTATGGCGAGCCCGGCGCCGATACGCGAAACTTCCTTTCCGTCCACCTCCACCGAGGCTTCCGTCACCCTTTGCAGCACAGCTCTCAAAACCTTTTCCTCCGCTAACTTCTTTCCACGCTTGTAACTCCGCGCACCCGTCTCACCGCGTCCATGATGCTGCGGAGCTGGTCGATGCCCGAAAACTCCGTCGTCACCTGTATTACCACGCGCTTGTCGGGCAGCTCCCGGGCGCTGAGCGAATGCATGGGCACATGGAGGTTCGACAGCGTGACCGACACGTCCGCCAGTATGTTCTGCCTGTTTTCGGCGTATATCGTCATGACGGATTTGTAGGTGTCCTTTATGGTTTCGGCCCAGCTTGCGTTCACCCAGCGGCCCTTCTGCGAGTCGTCCATCAGGGCAAGCTGCGCGGTAGGGCAATCCGCCTTGTGAATTGATACGCCGGAGCCACGGGTTATAAATCCGATTATCTCGTCGCCCGGAAGCGGGTTGCAGCACTTGGCGAACTTGACAAGGCAGGAATCCAGCCCCTCCACTATCACGCCGCCGCTGCTGGCCGTAGGCTTTTTGGAGAGCTTCACCGTCTCCGTCGATGCGGGGCGGTAGCGGTGGTTGAACTCCTCCTTCGCCCACGGAACTATCTTTGACAGCGTTATTCCGCCATAGCCCACGGAGGCATAGAAATCCTCCAGCGAGTTGCAGTGCTGGCGGCGCGCTATCTCATCCAAAAACTCGGTGTACTGCGGCTCGTCAAGGATTATGAGGTTGCGGCGGAACTCCCTGTCCACCTCGGCCTTGCCCTGAACCACGTTCTCCTCCCGCCGCTCCTTTTTAAACCAGCTTCTTATCTTCGTGCGGGCGCTGGAGGTCTTGGCGATCTTGAGCCAGTCGCGGGAAGGGCCGTGACCCTGGGCGTTGGTGGTGATTACCTCGACTATCATGCCCGTTTTGACCTCGAAATCCAGCGGGACTATGCGGCCGTTGACCTTGGCGCCCGTCATTTTGTTGCCGACCATGGTGTGTATGGCGTAGGCAAAATCCACCACCGTGGAGCCCGTGGGCAGATTTATTACGTCGCCCTTTGGCGTGAAAACAAACACCTCGTCCGGCGAAAGATCCGTCTTTATGGAGCGGACGATATCCTCAACGTCGTCCACCTCCTGCTGCTGCTCCAAAAGCTGGCGCACCCAGGCGAGGCGCTCATCCAGCCTGTCCTTGCCCGAAAGGCCCGCCTTATATTTCCAGTGGGCCGCGATGCCGTATTCGGCTGTGTGGTGCATATCCCAGGTGCGTATCTGCACCTCGAAGGGTATGCCCTCCTTGTCTATGCAGGTGGTGTGCAGCGACTGATACATATTCTGCTTCGGCGTGGAGATGTAGTCCTTGAACCGGTCGGGTATGGGCTTGAACATGTCGTGCATGATGCCCAGCACGTTGTAGCAGTCATAAACCGTGTCCACTATCACGCGCACGGCGTATATGTCGAATATCTCCTCAAACGCGCGGCCCTGCTCATACACCTTGCGGTAGATGCTGTAAACGCTCTTTATGCGGCCCTCAATATGGGCGGGCTGCTTCTCCTCCTCCAGCCGGTCGCGTATGCGCTTTTTTATCGACTCAAGGAAGGCTATTCTCGTCTCGCGCTGCATCTCCATGCGGCCCTCGATATCGGCGTAGCCTATGGGGTCGAGTATCTTTATGCATATGTCCTCCAGCTCCTCCATCAGCGGCCTTATGCCGAGACGGTGAGCCAGCGGCGCATATATCTCCATCGTCTCCAGCGCCTTGCGGCGGCGCTTTTCCTCCGGAAGATACTGAAAGGTCCTGGCGTTGTGCAGCCGGTCGGCCAGCTTGACGATTATCACCCGCACGTCCTGGGCCATGGCCAGCAGCATTTTGCGGATGTTTTCGGCCTGCTGCTCCTCCCTTGATACAAACTGTATCCGGCCCAGCTTTGTGACGCCGTCCACCATAAGGGCCACATCCTTGCCGAACTCGCGGGTTATCTCGTCCAGACCGACGTCGGTGTCCTCCACCACATCGTGAAGCAGAGCCGTCACCACCGTGTCCGTATCCATGCCGAGCTTGACGGTGATTATCGCCGCCTCCACCGGGTGGATTATATACGGCTCGCCGGAAGCGCGCTTTTGGCCTTCGTGGGCCCGCTCCGCCAGTTTGTAAGCCCGCTCTATAGTCTCGGTGTCAAGCTGTTTGCCGTGAGCCGCGACCTCGTCCATAAGCTCCTTATATGTTCCCGCCATGGCGTAAACACCGCCCTTTCCGCCGTCCGGTTCAGGCCCTCCTGCTCCGGATCTCCTTTAGAATCTCTGAACGCTCCATATCCACCTTTACGGCGGGCTGCAGCGTGGTAATTTTCTCAATATAGCCGTCCGTATCGCGGGTGATGAGGCCCATCTCCTCCATCACATCCAGCGCTATGCGCAGACGGCAGGCATCCAGTCCGCTCTCGTGCTCCTGCGCCGTGATCCGGCCAAAAAGCACATCCAGCCTCCCGCTGTAGCCGCCGGACGTCCTGAGGAAACGGTACACCATGGCGAAATCCGCCCGCTCCGGCACCGAATCCTCCGGCACCGCCTCACCCCGCCTGTAGCCGTCATAACAAAGGCTTCCGCTGAACAGCCTCTCCTGCGACAGCGAGGACGGGCGCATATCGCGCACCTTTACGGCCACGCGCTTTTCTCCGCCGTACTCGTTTATCTCCGCCGTGGCCGCTATGTCCACTATCTCGCCCATGGAGTAGGGCAGCTCCTCCGCCGGAACGCCGAAATACACCGCGTAAAAGGTTATCCCGGCCTTTTTAAGCCGCAGGCGCACGTGTTTTCCGCCGCCTATGGGATAAATTCCGTCTATTATCACTTTTCTGAACGCGAACAGCGGCACCTCGTTTTTGCTGCCGAACGGCTCCAGCAGACCGAGGGCCTGTATGTTGTCCAGCGTAAGCTCCGCCGGGTCCATCATCCTGTCTATTTTCAGGGTGTACACCGGCATCATTTCAAAATGCCCGGCGGCGTAGCGGTTCATGGCCCTGCGGAAATCCTCTATCCTGTCGGCCTTCATCGACATACCCGCCGCGAACGGATGCCCGCCGTAGCGAGTGAGACAGTCCGCCGAGGCCGCCACCGCGTCTATCATGGAGAAGCCCTCCACGCTCCTGGCCGAACCGCGGGCCTCCTCGCCGTCTGACGAGATGAGCACGCAGGGCTTGCCCGTGCGCTCCACCACTTTAGAGCAGACGATGCCTATTACGCCGTGATGCCAGCCGTGGCCGTCTATGACCACCACGCGGTCGTGAAACAGCTCCGGCCTCGTTACAAACATCCGCTCCACATCCTGCGCTATCTGGCTCTCAAGGCTCTGGCGCTGGCGGTTCTGCTCGCAAAGGGCTTCCGCAAGCTCCGCGGCGTGGCCCTCGTCGTCGGTGGTCAAAAGCTCGATCACCTGATACGCGCTCCCAAGTCTTGCGGCGGAATTGAGCCTCGGCGCTATGCCGAAAGCCACGTTCTCCGCCGTCAGCAGTCTGTCGCTGAGGCCGGACGCATCCAACAGCGCGTGCAGACCGAGGTTGCCCGTGTCGCTTATCCTGCTGAGTCCCTGCCGCACCAGAGTTCTGTTTTCGCCGGTAAGCGGAACTATGTCGGCCACCGTGCCTATACAGACAAGGTCGGCGTATTGGTCTATTATGCCCCAGCCGTTGTCATTTTCCAGCGCGCAAACCAGCTTGAACGCCACGCCCACGCCGGCCAGCTCCGCATATATGTCCTCGTTGTCCGCGAACTCCGCCCTGTGCGGGTCCACAACGGCGACAGCGTCGGGCAGCACCTCCCGCGGCTTGTGGTGGTCGGTCACCACCACGTCTATGTTCAGGGCTTTGGCGTAGGCTATCTCGCTTATGGCGGAGACGCCGTTGTCCACCGTGACTATAAGATCGGTGCCGCGGCCGGCCACGTAATCCACCGCGCCGGTGTTCAGCCCGTAGCCCTCCATATCCCTGTCCGGGATGTAATACCACACATCCGCGCCGATGGATTGCAGATAGTCGTACATGAGCACGGTGGCGGTCATGCCGTCGCAGTCATAGTCGCCGTAAACGCAGATGCGCTGGCCCTCGTCCACGGCCTCGATGATCCTGGCGGCCGCCTTATCCATATCGGGGTAGGCGAACGGATCGGTAAAGGGCGCCTCCCTCGTCAGGAAATCCTTTACCCTTGCCGGAGTGTCCAGCCCCCTGGCCACAAGTATGTCCGCAACTATAGCCGGAATCCCCAGTTCGTCGCAGATGCGCTTGGACTTGCCCTGGTTTCCCGCCAGCAGCTTCCACTTCTTCATTTTCCTGCCTCCCCCCGTCTTTATTACATAGTAGAATATTTAAATATTATATCATTGCCGCCATGAAATTACAAGAAAAACCGCCCCGCGAGCGGAGAGCTCCCACAGGGCGGCCGTAAGCCATATTTTATGTCACTGCATGCCGTCACATCGTGCTGCCGGGATCAGTCGTCACTTGCCGCTTTTGCCGGAGACGGACACGGCCGCCGCCGCCACCAGAGCGATCACGCCGAGAGTAACGGCCACGCCCACATGGTCGGCGGCGCCGGTGTTGGGGTTCGTCGTGTCGTCGGAGCCGGTGCCGGAGGACTCGGTCACGCTGCCCTTGAGCTCGGTGTCGGAGATATAATAGGAGCCGAGGGTGGTCTTGCCGTCGATGTCGAAGGTGACGCCGAGCTTGTGCTCATAGACGTTGACGGTGACGGTGTCCACAAGGGTCATGGTCTTGCCGTCAAAGGTGTAGAGCCACACCTGCTGGTCCGGGCCTTTAAGACCCAGCGCGTCGGCGTCGACCTTCACGTTCAGCGTGGCGCGGGTGGCAAAGTAGGCGTTGGGCGACAGGAAGTTGACGCACTGGAAGTTCGCCTTCGGGAACGCCTCGGTCACGTTGTCGTCGGCCACGGTGTTGTAGCTTACGTTTATGCCGTTCTGGTTTTCGCTTATGTTCTTGATGCCGAGGAGCCAGACCTCGTCCGGAGACTGGATGCGGATGCTTTTGCCCGCACCCTCGGAGAAGCGGTCGGCGGAGATGATGTCGGTGTCCGCGTTAAGGCGCACAGGGGTGTTTTCGCCCGCCAGAACGCCGATCTCGCCCTTGACAAGGTCACGGCGCACGATCTTGAAGGCGCCCTTGACCGCCTCGGTCTTTATGACTTTGCCGCTGTTGGAGCGCAGGAAGTAGTACTCAAAGCGCACCTCGCGGTCGGCCACGGTGTAGTCGTCCACAGGGGTCAGCGTAATGCGGATGCCCTTGCCCTTGAC
>CAYONL010000016.1:20279-22054 GCA_964405305.1 uncultured Oscillospiraceae bacterium
ACGTAGTCGGAGCCGAGGGTGACCTTGAACTGAAGGTCGGAAAGGGTGAAGGGATCTTTCAGCGGATCGGTCACGCCGTTGGCCTCCGCAAGCTCCACCAGATCCTCAAACGAGAACACAAGCTCGAATTTTCCGTCGAAATTCACGTCGTCGATGTCGCCGAAATCAGCGGCGAAGGCCGGGATGGCCATAGCCAGCATAAGGGCCAGCGCCAATGTCATTGCAAGCAGTTTTTTCATGGTTGTTCCTCCGATGTATGTTGTACCGGAACGGGAACGCTCTCCTACGTCCCTTTCCTGATACAATCGTACCACCGTACCGTAACCATTTCAATACTGTTGCGATTCCACATTGTAATAATTATACCGGTATTTTTTACCGCTTTGTAATTTTTGTATATGGAAATGGGAGCATTTTCATGCTCCCATTCGTCGATATTAAAACCAGGTCAGCCCTCGCTGCTGCTTTCGGACTCGGCGGCCTCGGAGCTTGAGGAATCGCTTCCCTCGGACCCGCTTTCGCCGGATTCGCTCTCGCCGCCGTCCAGCGACTCCTGCCCCACCGCCTGCTTATAAGACGACGTCTCCTCGGAGCTTGTGGCGTTCTGGCTGGCCATAAAGCTCTCAACATACTCGTCGTAGCGGGTCTGGTTGAGCTGCTGCTGTCCGGTGGCGCCAAAGTCCTCGGGCAGCTCCTCTTTCGGCACCTCGCGCACCGCAAGGATGGCGTAGCCGTTTTCCGTCCTTTTGAGGTCGTAGTACATATATTTCGACGGCGACGGCTCCGTCATGTTGCCCTCCGTGTCGATGTTCCACAGGTCGTTTGGCGGAACATAACCCACAAGCAGGGTGTAAACGTCGTCGTTCTTTATTATTTTCACCACTTTGGGCGAATACTGAGCCGTCTGGCCCTGTACCGGCACCATATACGCGTTCTGCGTCTCGTCATAGATATAGAAAAACTCGTACCCCTCGCTGAACGACTGGTGCGCCAGCTTTATAACGTCGCCGTACAGGCTTTTGGCCGCCACGTCGAGGTCGGAGGCCGGAACAACGAGCATGCCGTTGTCGTTGTAGCTGTATTTTGTGCGGTTCTCAAGCAGCGTTTTCCAAAGGGCGGTCTTGAGCACGAACACCTCGTCCAGCTGCGTCGGGCTATCAAAAGCGGCGGGGTCGAACATGAGCAGCGGGTATATCCTCTGCTCAAACGCGGATTTTTCCTCCGTGTTGTCCACTATGCCCATCGTCAGGTTGACGCAGAGGATTATGAGCGAAACAAGCCCTATCAGCGCCAGCACTATGAACGCAAGCCCCAGCGGCGCGGCGTAGCTGTGACTGCGGCGGCTCCAGAGCATCTGCCTCGTCCGGCTCATCCCGCGGGCGCGAAAGGTGGCTTTTGAGCGCGGCGATTTCTGTTCGGCGGTGTCCTCCGGCTGCTCCTGCTCCTCCGGCTCCTCCTCCATCATCAGCACGTCCTCGATCACCATATCTCCATCGGGCGCGGAGTCGTCCTCCCGCTTTGCCGGTTCCGGCGGCGGGTTTTGCTTTTTTGCGCGCTCCTCCCGCTTAGGCTCCACACGC
This sequence comes from uncultured Oscillospiraceae bacterium, assembly GCA_964405305.1. Taxonomy (GTDB): domain Bacteria; phylum Bacillota; class Clostridia; order Oscillospirales; family Ruminococcaceae; genus UMGS1668. The sequence goes on from CAYONL010000016.1 coordinate 21,860, forward strand.
TTGTGCTTTTTTTCGGCGGGCCGCTCCTGCTCTTTCCGGTCGGAGGAGGCGTCGGCGCTGTCCGCCAGAAACTCCGGCCCGGCCTCGCCCGCCCTATCTTTCCGCGCGTTTTCGGGTATGTCAATGTCTATCTCGGTGACGGCAAAATCACCGGCGGCCGTCTCCGGCGTCTTTTCCTCCGGCTGCTCCCAGCCC
>CAYONL010000017.1:0-4565 GCA_964405305.1 uncultured Oscillospiraceae bacterium
CTCGCTACCTCCACCTTGGCAAGGTGGCGCTCTGCCAAAATGAGCTAAACCCGCAAATGGTGCCTTCGGTCGGAATCGAACCAACGACACGGGGATTTTCAGTCCCCTGCTCTACCAACTGAGCTACAAAGGCATTTTATTTTTTTAGCCGCTTTCCGGCGACGTTTGTTATTATACTATAGGGAACCCAATTTGTCAACCTTTAAATAGGCAAATTTTTATTATTCTGCGACACAGTATTCTTTCAGCCGCTCAACGGTTTTTATGCCTATTCCCTCCACGGCCTCCAGCTCGCCTATGTCAAGTATCGTTCCGACGTTGGTGCGAAAATCCACTATTTTTTGCGCGGTCACGGGGCCAATATCCGGAATGAGCTGAAACTCCTCCAGAGTTGCGGTGTTTATATTCAGCGGAAACGACACGCCGCTTTCCTGTTCTGAAGCTGAGAGCGAAGAGGCCGAAACCACCGGCGCGCTCTCGGACACGGACGGCGTATACACCGGTTCGCCAAAGCCGGGAGAAGTGAACACGTTAAATCCGACCACAGCCGCAGCCAGCGCCATGGCCATTATCAGCAGCGCCATGAACATCTTGTCGCCATCCATCGGTGCTCACTCTCCCCAAACCGTGCTCAAAACGTGCTCAGGCGTAAACTTCCTCAAAATGCTTTATAAGCTGGGCTATGGCGTGCTCCTCGCAGCTTACGAGCTGCATGTCGGCGGCCGCCTTTACCGCCGGTTGGGCGTTTGCGACGGCACAGCCGATCCCGGCCTCGCGTATCATTTCGATATCGTTCTCAAAGTCGCCCACCGCCGCAATGTTTTCTATCGGCTTGCCGGACATTTCCGCCAGCTTGTGCAGCGCCTTTCCCTTCGATACGCTGGAAGGCACCATCTCAAGGAAAAACGGGCTGGACTGTATGAACTTTATCTCGGGTATTTTTACCGTTTCGGAAAACGCGCGGACGGCCTCCATGTTCTCCGGGTGCGAGACGATGATGAATTTGTAGATGTCGTTCGGAATATCCTCAAACCCGCCGTCAAAGGGATAGAACGTCCTGTCCGCCGTGTAAAGAGGCAGCACCTCGCCCTTTGTCATCAAATTCACGGCATGTTCTTTCGCAAAATAGCAGTCAATATTATCAAAATGCTCCACAAATTTTTTCGCTATCTGATGCGACTCCGGCGCAATATATGTCGGGTCAACTATAACCTTGCGTTTCCAGTCATAAAAGTAACCGCCGTTTATATGCATGGACGGAACCGAGATCGGCAGAGTGCCCACAAGGTTCGCGGCCGCCTCGATCACCCGCCCGGTGGAAACGGTAAAATCGCCGCCCTCCGCAACAAAGCGCTCTATGGCCTCCCGGTTTTCAGGCGAGACGCCCGTCTTTGCCCTCAGCAGCGACCCATCTATGTCTGTTACGATCATTATGTCGGATATCTTCTCGATCATTATTGCTCCTCCAGTGTATTCAGAAAATCAGTGAAATATGTCGGAAGCGGCGCGGTGAACTCCATATATTCGCCGCTCACCGGGTGTATGAAGCCCAGCGTTCCGGCGTGGAGACACTGTCCCTCCAGTCTGGTTATCGCCTTGGCCGGGCCGTAAACCGCGTCGCCCGCAACCGGGTGACCCAGATAGGCCATGTGAACCCTTATCTGGTGGGTGCGGCCGGTCTTTAGCCTGCACTCTATGTGGGCGAAGCCGCGATACCGCTTTATCACCCGGAAACCGGTCTCCGCCTGTCTTCCGCCGTCGGTTATGGCCATTTTCTTTCTGTCGCGCTGACTGCGGCCTATGGGCGCGTCAACCTTGCCCTCGTCCGGCAGGTTCGCGCCATAAACCACAGCCTGATACACGCGGTTTATGCTGTGTTCTTTAAGCTGGGCGGCCAGCGAGACATGGGCCCTGTCGTTTTTTGCGACGAGCAGCAGCCCGCTGGTGTCCTTGTCTATCCTGTGGACTATGCCCGGGCGCAGAACCCCGTTTATTCCGGAAAGGCTGTTCCCGCAGTGGTACAGCAGCGCGTTGACCAGCGTGCCGGTGTAATTTCCCGGGGCTGGATGCACCACCATGCCTTTAGGCTTGTACACCACCAGCAGGTCGTCGTCCTCGTAGTACACGTCCAGCGGTATGTTCTCCGGCTCAACATCCAGAGGCACCGCGTCCGGTATCTCCAAAACCAGCTCCTCATCAGCGCGGAGGGGCCTGCTTTTTTTGATCGCTGCGCCGCCGATGGTTGCCGCTCCGTCGGAAATGAGCTTTGCCACCGCGCTTCGTGTCATGTAGTCGATGCTTTCGGACAAAAACTGGTCGGCGCGCTCTCCCTCCGCCTCATCCGGAACCGTGAGCACCACCCTATTCATTGGGCTGTTCCTTTGTCTCCGCCGGCTCGTCCTCGCTCTCTTTCTCCAGCTTCTCGATCCGCGATTTTTTGGCGTCGGTATAAATTATCGCGCCGCACAGCAGCACCGTACCCACAGTTATGCAGGCGTCCGCCAGGTTGAAGACAGCAAAGTTTATAAGCCTGAAATCCACATAGTCCACAACAAAGCCGTGCGCAATGCGGTCTATCAGGTTGCCTACCCCACCCGCCATTATCAGCGAGAGCGTGGCTATATAGAGCTTGTTCGTGACCTTGCCGGATAAAAACGCGCCCAGCACCGCCAGTATGAGCACGGATGTTATCACGACCAGCGGCCAGCGCTGTCCCTGAAAGATGCTGAAAGCCGCGCCCGTGTTCTCCACGTAGTGCAGATACAGCGCACCGTCAATCAGGGTTATATCTCCGCCGGTCGCCAAAGTGGTCACGGCCCAGTTCTTTATCCACTGGTCCACGGCCACAAGAACCACGGCGCAGAGTGTTGCAATTAGTTGAAACATATTACCTCCGAAAAAAACGGGCAGGAGCTTTTTGTCCCGCCCGTATTTGTCAGCCGACTATACCGGAACAACGGCTGCATAGTGTAGGATGCTTTGCGCACGAGCCAACGGTTGGGCTGTGGACCCAGCAACGCTCGCATTTGTCGCCCTCGGCAACCTCCACAACGGCCTCCACGCCGTCCGTATCGGCTTTTTCTATGGCTACTGCGGAAACTATGAAGGCGGAGCAGAGCTCGCCCTCCACCGACTTCGCAAAATCATACCAGTCGGCGCCGCACCTGAGCGTCACCTTGGCTTCCAGAGACTTGCCTATATGCTTTTTGGCGCGGGCCTCCTCCAGCGACTTGTTGGCTATGTCGCGGAGCTGGTCTATGCGATCCCACTTGCTCATGAAAGTCTCGTCCACTGAAACGCCGGAAGGCTCAGGCATCTGGTTCATGAACACGGAGAAATCGTCGTAGGCCTTATCCTTGGGCAGATAGCCCCATATCTCCTCCGCTGTGAAGGAGATGACCGGCGCGATAAGCAGCGTCATGGCGCGCAGTATGCGGTAGATGACCGTTTGCGCGGCGCGGCGGGCCGGGCTGTCCGGGCTTTCAACATAAAGCCTGTCTTTCAGTATGTCAAGGTAGAAGTTGGACATGTCTATGGTGCAGAAATCGCGCACGGCGGAATAGACGATATGGAAATCAAATTTTTCGTAGGCGTCGCGCATTTTTTCCGCCACGTCGTCCATGCAGGCCAGCGCCCATTTATCTATGCCCTCCAGCTTTTCGACCGGTACGGAGTTCTTCTCCGGGTCAAAATCATAGAGGTTCGACAGAATAAAGCGGGCGGTGTTCCTGATCTTTCTGTAGACCTCGGAAAGCTGCTTCAATATATCCTGCGAGATGCGAATATCGGCGTGATAATCCGACGACGCCACCCAAACGCGCAGTATATCCGCGCCGTATTTGTCGGTTATTTCGCTGGGGTCTATGCCGTTGCCCAGAGATTTGTGCATGGCCTTGCCCTCGCCGTCCACGACCCAGCCGTGGGTACAGACAGCTTTATAGGGCGCCTCGCCCTTCCACGCAACGGAGGTGAGCAGAGAGGACTGGAACCACCCGCGGTACTGATCCGCACCCTCAAGATAGAGGTCGGCGGGCCAGCGCAGGCCGTGTTCCTCGTCGCATACGGCGGCATGGGAGACGCCCGAGTCGAACCAGACGTCCATGATATCCATTTCTTTCGTAAACTCGCCGCAGCCGCACTCGCACTTTACGTCCCCGGGGATAAACTCCGCCGGCTCATGCAGATACCAGGAATCAGATCCCTCTTTTTCAAACATATCTGCGATGGCGTTTATCGTCTTTTCATTTATGATGGGCTTGCCGCATTTTTTGCAGTAAACTATCGGTATCGGCACGCCCCAGCGGCGCTGACGGCTGATGCACCAGTCGCTCCTGTCGCTGACCATGCCCTTTATGCGCTCGCCACCCCATTCGGGTATCCACTCCACCTTTTCGATGGCCTTTATGGCGTCCTCTTTAAATCCGTCTATGGAGCAGAACCACTGCTCTGTGGCGCGGAAGATTATCGGCGTCTTGCAGCGCCAGCAGTGCGGATACTGATGGATTATCTTTTCAACGGCGAAAAGCGCGCTTTTTTCTTTGAGGCAGTTGAGTATGGCGATGTTG
>CAYONL010000017.1:4575-8993 GCA_964405305.1 uncultured Oscillospiraceae bacterium
TCCGGCCTCCTTTGTCAGATTGCCGTCGCCGTCAACCGGAACGATTATCGGGATTTCAGGGTAATGGTTTACGCAGACCTCGAAGTCCTCCACGCCATGACCGGGCGCCGTATGGACGCAGCCGGTGCCGCTCTCCAGCGTGACATGGTCGCCCACGATTATCGGGCTTACCCTGTCGATGAACGGATGGCGATAGGTGATACGCTCAAGCTCGGTGCCTTTAAGGCTTGCCTCCGAGACGGTGTATTCGCTTATTCCCGCGGCCTTCATCGCGCTTTCCACCAGCTCGCGCGCCATGATGTAATACTCATCGCCGGCGTGTACCGCGCAGTAGTCGTATTCCGGGCCTAAACAGATCGCAAGGTTACCGGGCAGGGTCCATGTCGTCGTCGTCCAGATGACGAAATAGGTCTTGGATACGTCAACGCCCAGAGGAGCCAGCTTGCCGCCGTCCTCCTCCACAGCGAACTTTACATAGATGGAGTGACAGGAGTCCTCCTCATACTCTATTTCAGCCTCGGCCAGCGCCGTCTTGCACTCGGGGCACCAATAGACAGGCTTCAGGCCCTTGTAAATGAAGTTCCTTTTTGCCATCTCGCCGAACAGCCTTATCTGTGTGGCCTCGTGCTTGGGCTGAAGGGTCAGATAGGGATTATAATAGTCGCCCAGACTTCCGAGGCGCATGAACTCGCTGCGCTGCATGTCCACGTAGTGCAATGCGAACTCCTTGCAGACCTTTCGCAGCTCCACAGGCGAAAGCGCCTTGTCCACGCCGACCTTTTTCATGGCTTTCAGCTCTATGGGCAGGCCGTGAGTGTCCCACCCCGGTATATATGGAGCCTTGAAGCCGCTCATGTTCTTATACTTCACGATGATATCCTTAAGCACCTTGTTCAGTGCGGTGCCGAGATGTATATCGCCGTTTGCATAGGGCGGCCCGTCGTGCAGCACATATAGCTCCTTGCCCTCGTTCTTTTCGATCAGCTTCTTGTAAAGCTCCTCTTTTGCCCATTTCTCAAGCAGCTCCGGCTCCCGCTGAGGAAGCGACGCACGCATAGGGAAATCTGTCTGCGGCAGGTTCAGTGTTGAGTTGTAATCTTGCGCCATCGTTCAGGTACTCTCCTTATGTCTATTCCTGTACAGGGAATGAAATTTCTTTTGTCTCCGCCATAGAGACCTCATCAAAGTCGGGAATCTCCACGTCCGGGTCGGTCTTTTCTTCAGATACCGCTGACTCCGGAGGCCGTTTTTCCTTCATGCTCTGGTCGGCTGCCGAAGACTGATCGATCTCCGGCATGGCGGTAATCAGCTCCAGGTGCTGCTTGTACATGGCGAGAAGGCGCTTTTTGAACTCCGTCGTCTCGCGGCGCACCCGGTCAAGCTCGTCCCTTTCGGATTTAAGCTGTTTTTCCGCCTCATACATGACCTGCTTCGCCTTCTGCTCGGCTTCGGCCTGTATCACCTCGGCCTTGCCCTTGGCGTCGCGGATTATGCTGTCTCCCAGCTTCTGCGCGCCGATGAGCACCGTGCGCAGACTGTCCTCGTTGGCGCGGTACTCCTCAAGCTTGTCGGCCAGCACCTCCAGCTTTTCCTCCGCGTCGGCCTTTTCGTCGTTTATACGGGAAAGATCTATCGACACATCGTTAAGAAAGGAGTCTACTTCCTCCGCCTTATAACCGCTGCCGAATGACGCTTTCTCGAACTTTTTATTCATGATCATATCCGGAGTCAACATTTGGCGTCCCTCCCGCTATTGTTTTTTCTGTTCAAAAAAATACGCCGCTGCTCTCCAGCTCGTCCAGAAGGTCGCCCATAATGTTCACGTTGTACGGAGTTATGATATAGGTGCTGTTGGCCACACGCTTTATCTGGCCGTTGTTGGCATAGGCCACGCCGCTCAGGAAATCAATAAGCCTGCGGGACACGTCTTTGTTTGTGGACTCAAGATTGAGCACCACGGTATGCTTTGAATTGAGATGGTCGGCCACGGGACGCGCATCGTCAAACTTTTCCGGCTTTACCAGCACGACCTGCAGCTGGGTCGTGGTGTGGATATTTACAACCTTGTTCTGCTTTATGCTGTCGCTGCCTTTGGAACCGAAAAGCCCGCCCTTCGACGCACTCTCATCTTTATTGACGGAGTTGTCGTCTGCGGCCTCTATATCCAATTCCTCGTCGTCATATTCATCCGCGTCGTCCGGTATTCCCAGCACATTCTTCACCTTATCCATGAAAGCCATAACAAATTACCTCCTTTTTATTTGTCTGTCGGGATAGTCCGCGCCCTTGCGCCGAAAAGCCCGCGCCCTACCCTGACGATGGTCGCGCCGGCCCTTACCGCTTCCTCATAGTCGCCCGACATCCCCATGGAAAGAATATTCATAGTGACATTATCTAATTTTTTCTGTCCAATGTCAACAAGCAGTTTTCGCATTTTATCAAAACAGACCCGCGTTTCTTCAGTTTCCGCGCCCACAGGCCCAATAGTCATCAGTCCTCGCAGCTTTATGTGACCATATTTTGCCACAGCCTCGGCGGCGCCTGTCGCCTCCTCCGGCAAAAAGCCGCTTTTGCTGTCCTCCGCCGCTATGTTTATTTCCAGCAGCACGTCCATGACTTTGTCAAGCTTTTCGCACTGTCTGTCTATCTCCTCGGCCAGGCGCAGGCTGTCCACCGACTCTATCATATCTACCTTGTCGGCTATATATTTCACCTTGTTTGTCTGCAGGTGCCCGATAAAATGTATCGACACACCGCTTTTGTCGTAGCTGTCGTACTTTTCCAGCAGCTCCTGCACCCTGTTTTCTCCCAGGAGCGTACAGCCGGCGGCAATGGCCTCGTTCACTGTTTCCGGTGCTACCGTCTTTGTTACGGCCATCAGCGTTATCTCCGTCGGCGACCGGCCGGAGTCTCGCGCCGCTTCGTCCACCCTTGACCTGGTTTCAAGGTATTTGCGCGCCGCCTCACTCAATGGCTTTTCCTTCATACAGATCAGAACCTCTCACAAATACTTCGTCGAACACCTGCAAAGACCCTGTAACTCCCGGCTGCCAGCGGCAAAGCTTGTAGCCCACGCCCTCATAGAGTATGTCGGTGGTCTTGAACCGCACAACTCCCCTGTCCAGCACATATACGCCGCGCTGCTGGGCGCTGTTGAACCGTATCGCCTCGCTGGATATCCTGATGCCCGAAAAGCTGTTTAAAAGCAGGTCCGCGCCCACCTGACGCAGGGCCGAAAGCTCCGGCGTCATCATTTCGCACTCAAATATCACCGCAGAGTTTTCGCTGGTGTCGTCCTCCTTTATCTGTGAAACCACAAGCTCCACCTCGTCCTCCGACACACCGTCGAACGCCGCCGTGACCTTCTGCCCTTCGGCGAACTTCGCGGCCTCCTCCGGCCCCAGCGAGACGACGTAGTACCACTTGTAGGAATCCGCTATCTTGCCTATCGCGTCGCCGTCGTACACCACCTCGCTGTCTATAAGCTCCTCTATCTGCGACACGGGCAGCGAGAGCAGAGTCTCGCGGTCCACTCTCTCCTCAAAGCCGTCCACCGTTGAAATAAAGTACCCGGTAGAGGTGGCTTCCGCCGCCTTTTCGGAGTCTGACGACACCTTTTCGAGCAGATACGCCCGCTGATTCGTAAGCGTATCTATCCTGTCGTTATAGTCGCTTTCCTCGCCGATAAGTATCTGCTTCTTATTCATTAAAAGCAGCAGTTCCTCGCGGCATGCGTATACGTCCGCCGTAGTGTCGCCCTTTCCGGCCATGACCATAGCCACAACGGCTTCCCCTATCTGCTGGTTCAAAAGGTCGGAGGCGCCGTAGCCCTGGCTGCCTGTGGCGTTGGCCTCTTTCAGCTTTTCGATCTCGCGCTCCAACTCGTCGGCAAGCTTTGTATTCTCCACCGTGTCGGAGGAGGCGTGCGTATACGCCACCGCGGTGTTTTTAAGCACCTTTGACGCATCCTCGAAGATATAGCTGACGCTTCCGGCATCGTCTCCGAAAATAAGCTCCTCCGTACGCACGGCAATGCCATGCACCCGCAGCGTTTCGTTCACTGTGTAGCGCACGGCGACCTCCGTTTTATATGGGTCGTAAAAAAACTTCCACGCCTGATAGCCCACATAGCCTATCAGGAACAGAGAAAGCATGACCACGGATATTTTACCAATCAAGGACTTCATTTGACGTTATTATTCCTCTCCCATATCTATGCTGATGCTCTTTACCGGCATGATCGTGGATATGGCGTGCTTGTATACCAGTGTCTGCCTTCCGTCGCTGTCAAGTATGACTGTAAAGCTGTCGAAACCCGTTACAATTCCCTTGAACTGGAAACCATTTGTGAGATATATCGTCACCTGGACCTTATCTTTCCTTGCCTGATTCAGAAAGACATCCTGCAAATTCAAGTT
>CAYONL010000017.1:9003-19589 GCA_964405305.1 uncultured Oscillospiraceae bacterium
ACGCCGTAAAAGCGCCTTTCCCTCATAAGTTCAATGAGATATCCGGAAACGTCTCTATTATAGACCTCCGGCTCGTCCATGTAAACCCAATTTATGTTAACGTTGCGCCTGAACCAGGTGAGCTGACGCTTGGCGTACCGTCTGGTGGAGCGCTTCAGTTCCTCCACGGCCTCATCAAGGCTTTTTTCTCCGTCGAGAAACGCAAACAGCTCCTTGTACCCTATGGCCTGCGACGCCGTATAGGAAAGCCCTCCGCCGCGCAGACGACGAGCCTCGTCCAAAAGCCCGTGCTGAAGCATAGCGTCCACCCGCATGTCTATACGGGAGTACAGCTTTTCTCTGTCCCGGTAAGTCAGGCCCACCCAAAACACGTCGTAGGGCGAAGGCTCCAGCTTTGAAAGGCGCTGCCGCTGGCTCATGGTGACCCCGGTAACGCTGAAAACCTCAATAGCCCTTGCCACGCGCCCCACGTTGTTGGGATGCAGCTTTTCCGCAAGCTCCGGGTCTACCGCCCGCAGCCGCTCATGCAGCGCCTCGTTCCCGTGCTCATCCGCGAAGGCTTTCAGCTCGGCGCGAAGGACGGGGTCGCCGTCAGCCTCGCCAAACTGCACGTTTTGCAGCAGCGAGTCCACATAGAGGCCCGTGCCACCCGCTATTACCGGCAGCTTTCCGCGCGCTCCGATATCCAGAAGCACCGCCCCGGCGTCCCTCACATAGTCGGCGACCGAATACTCCTCCTCCGGCGGCACAAAACCTATAAGATGATGTGAAACTCCGCGCATCTCCTCCGGCGTTGGCTTTGCTGTGCCGATATCCATGCCCTCGTATATCTGCATGGAGTCCGCCGAAACAACCTCTCCGCCCAGCCGCAGCGCCAGTTCGACAGCGAGGGAGGTTTTTCCGCTGGCTGTGGGGCCGACCACCGCGAGCACTTTCAGTTTTTCATCGGTGTTTGCCATGCTCACTGCTGCCTTCCAAACATTTTTTCAAGCTTTGACCTGCTTATGGATACGGAAACCGGCCTTCCGTGCGGGCAGTAACGTATATCCTCGCCCAACACCTGCGCCGCAAGCTCCTTCAGCTCCTGCCCGGTGGTCTTATCGTGGGCCTTTATGGCGGCGCGACAGGCCATGGAATGATACAGGTTGTCCAGCTTTTCCGGCGTCGCGTCGTCGCGGCATTGGGTCAGGGCGTCCGCTATCTCTCCGATGACCGTCTCGACGTCGGAGATGGAGCACCAGAGCGGAGCCTCTCTTACAAGCACGGCGCCCTTTCCAAAGTCCTCCGCCACAAACCCGAACGCGGCAAGCGTCTCTCCGTTTCCCAGCAGCGCTGCGCACTCCTCATCAGAAAGCGCCACCGGCTCCGGCGTCAAAAGCACCTGCCGGTCAAACGGCTCTTTTTGAGCACGCAGCTTTTCGTAAAGTATCCTCTCATGGGCGGCGTGCTTGTCTATGAGCACCACGTCATCGATCCCTTCAAACACGGCGTAGGTGGAAAAAAGCTCTCCCACATATTTAAGCGCCGGCGCGTCGTCTTTTACAACGTCAATGTCCGGAAGCGGCGCGCCCGCCTTTTTGAGCACATCAAGCGCCTCCGCATATTCCCGGGGTGTGCTCCTGCCCTCCGCCGTAGCCTGTTTTGCCTCCTGGGCCAGCTTGTGCTGAACGGTATGTACCGAGTCCGGATTGGCCTTGTATTGGCTGAGGCTGTCCCTGTTGCGCAGTTCGCCCGAATCCATCCACCCGGTGAAGGTAGTCCTTCCGCCACTCTTTACAGCGTCTGGCGCCGTCTTCATGGCCTCTATGATCTTTTCAAGTCTTGTTTGCTGCGGCTCGGCCTTTACGTAATCCTGATACGACGCGGCTTTTCGGTTCGCCTCCGAGACCGCCGAGCGGTCCCCGCTGCGCAGGGCCGATTTTACGCCATAGTACACAAGATCGAAGATGTCTTTTTCATTCTGAAAGCGCACCTCTATTTTGGCCGGGTGCACATTGACATCCACAGCCTGGAGCGGGACCTCCAGATTGAGCACGCAGCCCGGATACTTCCCCACCATTATGGAGCCCTTGAACGCCTCCTCCAGCGCCGCCATCGCTGTGCGCGTCTTTACATAGCGCCGGTTCACAAAAAAATTCTGTGCCGAGCGGCTGGTTCTTGCGGCCGATGGGCGGGTTATGAAGCCGGTGACATGGAGGTATTTGGCGTTGTCGGGGGTGTAGTCCACCGGGGCCAGCTCCTTTGCGAAATCCCGGCCGAAAACGGCGGCCACCGCATCCTCCAGCCTGCCCGTTCCGGGAGCGGAGAGCCTGATCTCTCCATCCCTTATAAATGTGAAGCGCGTTTCGGGATACGACAGCGCCAGCTTATCCATCACAGAGGACACGGCGTTTCCCTCCGCCACGTCCTTTTTCATAAACTTCATTCGGGCGGGAGTATTGTAAAACAGGTCGCGGACAACGATCGTCGTGCCCGACGGACAGCCCGCCTCCTCCACTTCGCCTATTTCAGAGCCCGACGCCTCGCACCTGGCTCCCATCTGCGCGTTGGGTGTCCTTGTAATTATTTCCACGCGGGCCACCGCCGCCACGGACGCCAGCGCCTCGCCCCTGAATCCGAAGGTAGCGATGCTGTTAAGGTCGTCGGCTTCACATATCTTGCTGGTGGCGTGGCGCATATAAGCGTGGGGCAGCTCGCCCGGCTCTATGCCGCACCCGTCGTCCGTCACCCTCATGAACGAGGCGCCGCCGCCCTGTATCTCCACCGTCACGTTTTTTGCTCCGGCGTCCATGGAGTTTTCCACCAGCTCTTTTATGACCGAAGCCGGCCGCTCCACCACTTCTCCGGCGGCTATCAGCTCCGCCACGTGCTTATCCAGCACATTTATTTTAGCCATGCATCCACCCCCCATCTGTCATCAGTGCAAAGATTTTTTAAGTTCATAGAGCAGATTCAGCGCCTCTATTGGCGTCAGCGTCTCCACATCCAGAGCGCGCAGCCGCTTTTCAGTCTCACTCTCAAAGGAGCCGAACAGCGTCATCTGATCGGCTGCGCCCTCCGTGTCCCCGGCATGGGCCGTGTTTTCCGTTTCGCGTCCCTGCTCCAGCGCCGAAAGTATCTCTTTGGCGCGCTTTATCACGCACTGCGGTATGCCGGCGAGCTTTGCGACCTCTATGCCGTAGCTGTCGTCCGCTCCACCGCTTATTATCCGGCGCAGGAAGGTTATGTCATCGCCGCGCTTTTTTACCGCCACGTTGTAATTCTTTATGTTCGGATAGGCCGCCTCAAGGTCGGTCAGCTCATGATAGTGCGTGGCGAACAAGGTTTTCGCGCCCAGCTTTTTTCTGTCCGCTATGTGTTCAAGCACCGCGTGGGCTATGCTCATCCCGTCGAAGGTGGAGGTTCCGCGCCCTATCTCGTCCAGTATGAGCAGGCTTTTTCGCGTGGCGTTTTCCAGTATTTCGGCCACCTCGCTCATCTCCACCATAAAAGTGGACTGGCCCGCCGAAAGGTCATCGGATGCGCCCACCCGGGTGTAAACGCCGTCGGTGACGCCTATGTGCGCCGACTTTGCCGGAACGAAGCAGCCTGTCTGCGCCATTATGACGATCAGCGCCGTCTGCCGCATATATGTGGATTTTCCAGCCATATTGGGGCCGGTTATTACGGCTATCTGATTCTCGCCGCCGTCAAGATATGTGTCGTTCGGCACAAAGGGCGCCCCTCGCAGCATCCTTTCAACCACCGGGTGACGGCCCTCTTTTATGTCGATTATATCCGAAAGATCCACCTCCGGCATACAGTAGCCGTTTTGAGACGACGTTTCCGCGAAAGAGGCCAGCACATCCAGCGCGGCCACAGCATCCGCCACCGCCTGCACTCTCTCCATCTGCGCCGCCGTTTTTTTGCGGACTTCCTCAAAAAGCTCGGCCTCCAGCGAAAGCATCCTGTCGTGGGCGCCCAGCACCTTCTCCTCCAGGTTCTTCAGGTCCTGAGTTATGTAGCGCTCGCAGTTGGCCAGCGTCTGCTTGCGGATGTATTCCTGCGGCACAGCCTCTTTGTTGGCGTTTGATATCTCTATATAGTAGCCGAACACCTTGTTATAGCCTATTTTCAGCTTCGATATGCCTGTGCGATCCCGCTCGGAGGTCTCTATGGCGGCTATATGGGACTTAATGTTTGTTACCACGTCCCGCAGGTCGTCAAGCTCCGCATTCCAGCCGGGCCTTATGACTCCGCCGTCTTTAAGCGTCACCGGCGGGTCATCAACTATGGCTTCCTTCGTCAGCTCGGTCAGATCCGTAAGCGGGTCAAGCGCGGCGGCAAGCTCGATGAGCATGCGCGTTTTGGCGCCGGCAAGTACCGTGCTCATGTCCGGCAGTCGGAGAAAACTCGCCTCCAGCGTCTTGTATTCGCGGGGGCTTGCGTTGCCGAAAACTACGCGGGTCATAACGCGCTCAAGGTCGTACACGCCGGAAAGCTGTTCCCTCAGGTCGGCGCGGACCATCGGCTCGTCCACAAGCTCGCGCACCGCCGTCAGCCTGTCGTTTATCTTCACCGGGTCAACAAGCGGCCTGTCGATATACGAGCGCAAAAGCCGCCTGCCCATGGCCGTACAGGTCTTGTCCAGCACCCAGAGGAGCGTTCCGCGCTTTTCTCGTCCGCGCATGGTCTCCGTCAGTTCGAGGTTCCGTCGGGCGGTAAGGTCCAGCGCCATAAACGCGCCGCCGGTGTAAAAATCTACGCCCGTTATCCTCTCCGCGCCGTTTTTCTGGGTGTCGCAAAGGTATTCCAGCAGCGCGGAGACGCAGTTTTCCTCCGCCGCGCCGTGAAACCCTGTCTCCCGCAGGGTCTTTCCGGAAAAATGCCCGGTTATCACGCGCTCCACCCGTTCCGGAGCATAGTATTCCTCGTCCATCTGCTCGCCGGCGCAGCATACGCGCTCTCTTAAAAACGCGCCGACGGTTTTAAAATCAAGGAACGCGGAGTTAAACAATATTTCGCTGGGCATGTAGCGGCCTATCTCTTCGATAAGGCGTTTTTCGCGCTCATGGGTCCCCGCCTCGCCCGTACAGCGCAGCGCGCCCGTCGTCACGTCGCAAAAACAGATACCGAACCCGTCCTCGCCCACGTACACGCTGGCAATATAGTTGTTGGCGGCCTCGTCCAACATGCTGTTTTCGACCACCGTGCCGGGAGTTACCACACGGATTATGTCCCGCTTGACAAGGCCCTTTGCCAGCGCCGGGTCCTCCATCTGTTCGCATATGGCGACCTTGTAGCCCTTTTTTATGAGCCTGGCGACGTAGGATTCATAGCTGTGGAACGGCACGCCGCACATGGGAGCGCGCTCCTCCTGCCCACAGTCGCGTCCTGTGAGCACCAGCTCCAGCTCCTTTGAGGCAAGCTTCGCGTCATCGTAAAACATCTCATAAAAGTCGCCCAGGCGAAAAAAGAGTATCTCTTCTTTATGGTCTTTTTTAATATCAAAATACTGCTGCATCATGGGCGAAAGCTCAGCCAAAAAGGACACCCCTTTACTGCTCTATAATTAATATAGTTTACCATATCTCGGTTTTCTTTGCAAATAAAAAGACGGGCAAAACGCCCGCCTTTATCCCTATATTAGGTTACGCCCTCCGCGTAAAGTACCTGCCCAGCGGTTTATACAGCAGCAGCGCCAACACGCAGGTTATCAGCGTCTCCGCCAGCATATATGTCCCGTTGTAATAAAACGAGTACACCGGCGCGGCTAAACCCAGCTCGTTGGGCCACAGTGCGTCCCATATGAGCCAGCCGGAGACGAAATGGCAGGCCAGTCTCGCCATAAATGTCACAACTATGCCGGCCGCCAGCGACGCGCGCCCGTTTTTCATCGTGCCGTCAAACACCGACGCAATGCCTATTACCGTATAGGCTATCACGTAGTCCAGCAGGATTATGGCGATCGCCATACCCACGGAGGTGGCGTACTGCACGTTGTCTATGCCCAGCAAAAGCTGAAGCAGGCTGTAGACAAAAGCGGTAAACGTGCCCCATTTCCAGCCGTACCTGTGAGATATCATCACGAGGGGCAGCATGCTGCACAGCGTGACGCCGCCGCCAAAGGGCATGTCGAGCTTGATGAGACTGAGCACCGTGCCGATGGCGATCATCAGCGCGCTTTCGGCCAGCCTTTTTGTGTCGATCTTTTTTGTTTCGTTCATTGCAAAATCCTCCTTAATTTTTTGGAGGCACAGAAAAACCGCCCCGGGCGGAATGCACCAGGGCGGTAAACGCTTTCTGCACTCCCTACGCCGGCATTATCCGGATCAGGTCAAAGGGTTCGGCTCATCGCCATCTCAGCCTTACGGCACCCCTGTTGCAAGTTACATTATCAGATATTCACCTGTTTGTCAAGCTTTAGCTGCCGGCTTGGTATCGACCGGAACATCGGCGGCGACTTCCTTTATGGAGGTCACGAGAGAGGCCAGCGACTGTATCTCACTGGGAACGATTATCTTGGTGGCCCTGCCGTCGGCGGCCTTCGCAAACGCCTCGTAGCTCTTGAGCGTGAGCACGGAGCTTGTCGGGTTCGCCTCGTTTAGTATGACGATGGAGTCAGCCAGCGCCTTCTGAACAAGCAGGATAGCCTCGGCCTCGCCCTGTGCCTCGCGGATCTTCGCCTCTTTTACGGCGTCCGAACGGAGTATGGCGGATTCCTTTTCGCCCTCGGCCACAAGTATCTGGCTTCTCTTTTCGCCTTCCGCGCGCAGCATCGTTTCGCGGCGCTCGCGCTCGGCCTTCATCTGCTTCTCCATGGCGTCCTGTATCTCGCGCGGCGGAAGTATGTTTTTCAGCTCCACGCGGTTGACCTTGATGCCCCACTTATCCGTCGCAGTGTCGAGTATGGAGGTTATTTTTACGTTTATAACATCGCGGCTGGTGAGGGTGCTGTCAAGCTCCATCTCGCCTATGATGTTTCTAAGCGTTGTGGCGGTCAGGTTTTCAATGGCGGAAAGCGGACGCTCAACGCCGTAGGTGAACAGTTTGGCGTCGGTTATCTGATAGAACACGACCGTGTCTATCTGCATCGTAACGTTATCCTTCGTTATAACGGGCTGCGGCTTAAAGTCCACAACCTGCTCTTTTATGGAGACCCTTTTGGATATCCTGTCGAAGAACGGAATTTTGAAGTGCAGTCCCGTCTCCCACGTGGTGTAGTAAGCGCCCAGACGCTCGATCACGTACACGGTGGCCTGCGGCACGATCTTTATGTTCATCGCGAGCACGATGAGCACGATAAGGACGAGCACCAGCCCCACGATAAGCCCCGTCAAACCCGACGCGGCTGCGGAAAGTATAAGACTAAGCGGCATTTTGTTATCCTCCTCTTGCTTCGGTTATGTAATCATTCTGTCAAACCGGCTGTTTTTTATGCACTATAAGAGTTGCGCCGGTTATCCTGTCCACAACTACTACAGCGCCCTCCTCTATTACGGATTCGTCGCCGGTTCTGGCCGTCCAGGTCAGGCCGCTGATATCCACCTTGCCCGTCTCTTTAAGGCCGTTTATGGTCTGCGAGCACAGGCCCTCCTGCCCAATCAGGCTGTCTGCGTTGGTGGACTGCTTCTTTACCTTTAGAAAGCCGTTCAAAAACCGTCTTGTAAAGGCGAGGGTGGCAGCCGAGACCACCAAAAACACCAGCAGCTGTACCCAGAAAGGCGCTTGCATATACGCCGGTATCATGGCCGCCAGCGCGCCCACGGCAAACCATATGGCCACAAGGCCGACAGTCGCCGCCTCGGCTATACCGAGTATGACCGCCAGCGCGAGCCAGCCCACCACATAGTACATATAAGGTTCCACCGTAAACCGCCCCCTTTCTTGAATAGATAATACCATAAAATCAGCGTAAAAACAATTGTTCCGCGCTCAAATTTACCGCCCATTCACAATTTTCGACCCCGGCGTCAGCCGGTGATTAAACCCTCCATGGCGGCCAGAGTACCCGTATCGAGCATCTCCGAAACAGCCGCGCCGAAAAGCACCCAGCCCACCACCGCCAGCGCGACCCCTATAACTTCCCAAAGCAGGATAGCACGGCAAAAATTCCGCCGGTTAAGGTTGTTGCCGTTAAAGGCAAACACCACAGTAATGATAAAACCTATTACCGGAACGGCCTGCAGCAGAATAAGCCCCATAAATCTGCCCGTGGAATATACGGAGTAGCAGCCGGTGCCCTCGGTCTCGCTGTAGTCCTGTTCCGGCGGCTGATACTGCGGAGCCGTGTTTTGCCGCCCCATGTCCGCCGCCGGAGCGCTTTCGTATCTTTTTTCATACTGCGGCTGCGGCGCGGCGTATTTTGGCGCCGTGTACTGCCCCGCTCCGCCAACGGTTATTCCCGCCGCCGCGAACACCGGGTCCTGCTCATCCACAGGCCGGCTTCCCTGTTGCGCGCCGCACTCCGGGCAAAAGCTCAGCCCATCTTTTATAATACTTCCGCAATTTTTGCATACAGCCATGACTCGCCCTCCCAAATCGTTCTGCTTTCAGATTACGATTGGACGATAAAAAAGTCAAGTGATTATTTCAGCCGCCGCCCGGATATTCCGCTTTAGCTCCAGGAATCCGTATTACTCCACGGCGTCTTTGACAAAAGCGGCTCCTCCCTCGCTATGTCCATCACGCAGCGGTACGCCGCCTTGAGCACGAAGCACCCGTCCTCTAAGCCCCCCGAGGTCTTTTTTGAAATTATCTCCGCGTCCGCCAGCTCCACAGCCTCCCGCTCCTCAAGCCGCTGCAGGGCGCCGCCCTTCGCTTGCTCCTCTGTGTACGACAGCTTATGTTTCTCCACAGGGTATATTTTTACGTTTTTTACCGTTATTTGAAGCGGCAGCCACAGCAGGCTGAGCCGCGACGTTTCCAGGCTCTCCTGCGCCGCGCCCTCATATTCGCCGAACCAAAGCGGTATCTCCGCGCCAAAAAACTCTATCGTCCTGTGATTTATCACGCGCCCCGTCCGTCTTTCCAGCGTCTGCTCCAGCGGAAAGCTGACGTCTATTTCATATTCCGTCTCCGCGAAAATTTTGGCTCGGGCGTGCTTTAGGGTCAACTGTTTGTACTCGTCTTCGATTACCGCGCTCACGAGCAGCGAGCCCTCAGTCACCGCGTCGCCCACCTTGACCACGGAGGCGCCGTCGTAAACCTCCATGCGCCTTATTATGCCTGTCTTGGCCGCGACTATGTTTGTGGGCACGTCGTCGTCATGAAAAAGCCGGGGCGCCGGCGTGCTTTCCCGGACAACCAAATCGGCCACACTTCCGTTGAGGTTGACCGCCACCCACGACAGCTCCTTTATGTTTATCAAAAGAGCGCTTTCTATCGCCTGTATGTTCTGCGCCTCCCGCCAGACGCCCGCCTTTAACCCACTGGCCTCCGCCGCCGTAAGTATCGTTTCCGCGTCCACGCTCTCGTTCCCGCTCACCCTTACCTCCCAGATAAACTGGCTCATTATGAACAGGGCGGCGGCAAAAAACACCGCGCCCATGGCAAGGCCCGCCCGCCGGCTGTTTCGTCGGAGCCAGAAAGGCAGGCCGCGCCTGCTCACTATGTGCAGCTTTACTCCGGCCTTACGCGCGGGCGCACGCAGCTTCGCGTAGTCTCGCGCCAGCACGTTGGCACGCATGGAGATGCCGGACTTTACCGGATCCCTTATGTCTATCCCCCGCTCCGCGGCAAGGTTTAGGAATCGCTCACAAAAAACGCCCTCAGCTTCAAACCTTACGAAGCCAAGGGCGCGTCTCATCGCCATGACTATTACCATCCCTACACCGCCTTTACAAACTCTATTTTACAGATGTCGCCGCACACCTTCATCCCGCCTATAGCCATGCAGGATATCATCATGGAATCGCCCTCAAAACGCACGTCCCTGTCGCCGAGCCTGACGGTCACACGGTGCTCGTCGTACTCCAGCACGGCCACGCGGCCGACCAGCACCGCTTCCCTGTTTGACGTTATCTCTATCGCACATGAACCCAATATGCCCGGCGGCAGATCCAGCGCATCCCGGGCTTTCTCAAGCCCGCGCCGCAGCTTTTTACCCTTTGCGCCCACTGTAACACCTCTTTATATGATATGCCGTAGCCGGCCGCGTTAATGCTTTCTCTGCTTGCCCGCGTCATTCTTCTGTGCCGCCAAAGCTGTCCTTCAGCGTTTCCACGGCTTTTTTCTCTATCCTTGACACGTAAGAGCGCGATATTCCAAGGCGGCAGGCAACCTCACGCTGCGTCAGCGGACGGCGGCCCCCCAGCCCATAGCGCAGATAAATTATCTCTTTTTCCCTGTCGCTCAAAACGGCGGATATGTTTTTATACAGCTTTTCGCACCGCAGCTTTGTCTCTATGTCCTCGCAGATAAAGCTGTCGTCCGCCATAACGTCCATAAATGTAAGCGAGTTGCCGTCTTTGTCCGAATCTATCGGCTCCGAAATGGAAATATCCAGCGCGGTCTTCCTCCTGTTTCGGAAAAACATAAGTATCTCGTTTGCTATCCTCTCCTAACGGCTCTTGACCGTCCTGTGAATCACCATTAGAGCCAGTGCC
>CAYONL010000018.1:0-19369 GCA_964405305.1 uncultured Oscillospiraceae bacterium
GAAGTCGATGGCCGGGACGTCGGTAAACTTGATGTCGCCGCCCTCGATGGTGCCGGTGTAGGCGTAGCCAAGCTCCATAAGGGTCTTGCAGGCCGCGACCTGATCCTCGGTGTAGTTGGCGTTCTCAGCTGCAGGAGTGCTGGTGCCGGTGTACCAGGAGCCGTAGCCCTCGGCAGTGCGGACATTGGCATTCTTGCCGTCGGACAGAGCATTCGGATAGAAACCGGTGGCGGCAACCTGTCCGCCCTGGGTTACGTCGTTGACCAGCTCTTCACGGTTGACCATCTGGCCAAGGGCGAAGCGGGCCTTAGACTGCTCCTGAACGGAAAGCTGCTTGCTGGCAGGGGACAGATCCTTATAAACGTTGAACAGGACATACCAGGTTCCAATGTAATCACCAAAGACCAGCTCGCCGGGGTATGTCTCGTTCAGACGAGGATACTCGGTGGGGTCGATGGAGTTGATGAACTGTGCGGTGTCGTTCTCGTAAGCGGTAAGGATAGCCACGTTGTCCTCGGACAGGTAGCAGTTCACGCCGTCGAGCTTCACAGCGTCAGCGTTCCAGTAGTTCGGGTTCTTCGCGAAGGTTATAACATCGTCAACTTTGTAGTCGGTCATGGTGAAAGCACCCATGCCGATGTAGGTGGAGGCGCTGGTGGCCCACACGCCCTCGTTGTCGACCACGTCTTCACGGACCGGATAGAAGGTCGGGAAAGCGCAGAGGTCAAGGAAGTAAGCGGTCGGGCTCTTCAGAGTGACGACGAAGGTGCGGGCGGCGTCGTCGGCAACAACATTGAGCGTGCCGTCGTCGTTGTCGGCCACATAGTCGAACAGGAAGCCGTAGTCAGCGCCCAGATCGTCGGAGCCGGCACGGTTCCAGGAGAAGGCGAGCTGGCTGGCGGTGAAATCCTGGCCGTCAGACCACTTCAGGCCCTCGCGGAGCACGAAGGTGTAAACCAGGCCGTCATCGGAGACGGTGTAGGACTCGCAGAGCTCAGGGGTCAGCTTGGCTTCGCCGTCGACCCACTGGTAGCCCATCAGGCCGCAGTGCGCGAGCTTCAGCACGTTGCTGCCGCTGGAGGCGGAGTTCAGCGCCGGGTCAATGGACAGAGGGGTGCCGCCGCCGTAGAACACGTTGACGGTCTGGGCGGCAGCGGGGGCGGGCTCTTCAGTAGAAGAACTGCCGCTCTCTGCAGCGGGAGCGCTGGATTCGCCAGTGCTGCCGCAGCCTGCGAATACGGTGACGATCATCATGGTCGCCAGGAGCAGAGCTAAAAGTTTTTTCATATGGATCCTCCTTATTTCATTTGGTCCTTGCCAAAAGAGCACGATGTCTTTCTCGACAGACGCGGTGCTTTTCCTCATTTTAAACAAATTAGGAGCGCCTGTCAAGGAAATAAGCATAAAATATGTGATTCGTAAACAGATTGTTATAATTATGCAGGAGAAAAACGGCTCAAAGGTTGTGGCAGGCCACATAATGGCCCTTTTCAACCTCTACGAAATCAGGACGGCATTCGGCACATTTTTCCGTGGCTCGCGGACAACGTGTGCGGAAAGAGCAACCGGAAGGCATGTGCAGCGGGCTGGGTATATCGCCCTCGATCACTATTCTGCGGGAGGCGCGCGCCCTGTCCGGGTCGGGTATTGGCACGGCGGACAGCAACGAAATGGTGTAAGGGTGCAGCGGGTGGTGGTGCAGCTCGTTCGTCTCGGCCAGCTCAACTATCTTGCCAAGGTACATGACGGCGATGCGGTCGGAAATGTGTTTTACGACGGACAGGTCATGGGCGATGAACAGGTAGGTGAGGCCGAGCTTATCCTGAAGCTCCTCCAGCATATTTATTACCTGGGCCTGGATGGAGACGTCCAGTGCGGAGACAGGCTCGTCGCACACGATAAAATCCGGGTCGGAGGCGAGGGCGCGGGCGATGCCTATGCGCTGGCGCTGGCCGCCGGAAAACTCATGGGCGTAGCGGGTGGCCTGCTCGCTGGAGAGGCCGACGGTGGAGAGCAGCTCCATAATACGGTCGTTGCGCTCCTTTTTTGTGGCGCAAAGGTTGTGGACGTCTATCGGTTCGGCCACTATGTCGCCGACGGTCATGCGCGGGTTAAGGGAGGAGTACGGGTCCTGAAACACGAGCTGGGCGCGGCGGCGGAAAGCCGCGAGGCCCGCCTTGTCCCTGGGATCTATCTTTTTGCCGCCGAACCAGACCTCGCCGGCCGTGGGTTTATAAAGGTAGAGCAGGGTGCGCCCGACGGTGGTCTTGCCACAGCCGGATTCGCCCACCATACCCAGCGTCTCGCCCTTTTTTATAAAGAAGGAGACGTCGTCCACGGCTTTCAGCTTCGTGGTCTTTAAAAAGCCGGTGGTGATGTCAAAATACTCTTTCAGGCCGCGCACCTCAAGCAGATGGTCGGGGTCGGGAGTAAAGTTGGAGACATTGTTTTCGCTCATTATTCCTGCACCGCCCTTTCCAGATCTATTTTTGTGACGTTGCCATCGTTATCGGTCTCTATCAGGTTTTGCTCTATGCCGACCTCAACGTTGCGCCAGCAGGAGGAGAGGTGGTCCTTGCCCACCCAGTACTCCTTGGGGTGCTGTTGCAGGCATATTTTCATCGCCCTGTCACACCGGGGAGCGAAGGCGCAGCCCGCCGGCATGTTCAGCATGTCGATGGGGGTGCCGCCGATAGGTATGAGCTTTTCCTTGTCGTCGCTGTCGATGTTGGGGATGGAGTGGAGCAGGCCTCTGGTATACTCGTGGCGCGGGCGGTAGAATATCTCCTGTGCCGTGCCGCGCTCCACCACGCGCCCGCCGTACATGACGATGACCTCGTCGCAGATCTGCGCTATGACGCCCAGATCGTGGGTTATCATTATGATGGCCATGCCGAGCTTTTTCTGCAGATCCAGCATAAGGTCGATGATCTGGGCCTGTATCGTGACGTCGAGGGCCGTGGTGGGCTCGTCGGCTATCAGTATATCAGGCTCGCAGGCCAGCGCCATGGCTATCATCGCGCGCTGGCGCATGCCGCCGGACAGCTCGAAGGGGTACTGCTTTATGCGGCGCTCCGGCTCGCTTATGCCGACAAGCGACAACATTTCGATGGCGCGGGCCTTGGCCTGTTCGCGGTTGCGGTTGGTGTGGAGGAGTATAGCCTCCTCCAACTGGTTGCCTATTGTATAGACCGGCGTCAGACTCGTCATGGGGTCCTGAAATATGATGCTTATTTTGTTGCCGCGTATGCTGCGCAGCTTTTCATCGGAGGCGCCGACCAGCTCCTCGCCGTCGAGCTTCACGCTGCCGCCGACAATTTTGCCGGGGTAGGAGAGTATCTGCAAAATGGAATAGGCTGTGACGCTTTTTCCGCTGCCGGATTCACCGACTATGCCGAGCACGCGGCCCTTGTCAAGATTGAAAGACACTCCGTCAACCGCTTTTACCTCTCCGGCGGGAGTGAAAAATGTCGTATGAAGATCCTTAACCTCTAATAAACTCATTTTATCACCTCCAGGTCAGGAACGGAGCTTCGGGTCAAACGCATCGCGCAGACCGTTGCCCAAAAGGTTGAACGAAAGAACTATAAGGAAAATGGAGAGCGCCGGGCACAGCAGCAGATAGGGGTACGACACAAGGCCCGTGCGCGCGTCTGCGGCCAGCGAGCCCAGCGAAGGCATGGGCATGGAGACGCCCAGGCCCAGGAAGGACAGGAAGCTCTCCGTAAATATCGCGCTGGGTATCTGCAGGGCGGCGGTTATTATAATGACCGAGATGCAGTTGGGGATCATGTGCTTGCGGATTATGCGGGCGGGGGAGGCGCCGATGGCTCTGGAAGCGAGCACGTACTCCTGTTCTTTAATTGAAAGTATCTGCCCGCGCACCTGCCTCGCCATGCCCACCCAGTAAAGCAGGCCGAAGACGATAAATATGCTTATCATTCCGGCGCCCAGCTTGAGCACCAGCTCGCTGGACGACTTGGATATCACATCTTTTATGGCGACGGACAGAAGAATAATAATGAGCACGTCGGGCAGGGAGTAGATCACGTCCACGATACGCATCATTATCATATCCACCTTGCCGCCGAAATAGCCGGAGATGGAGCCGTAGATTATACCGAAAACTATGACTATGGCCGCCGCGAAAACGCCGACCAGCAGCGATATGCGCGTGCCGTAGATCACGCGGATGGCGTAGTCGCGGCCCAGGGCGTCGGTGCCCATAAGGTGGGGGAACACGCTCTCGCCGGCATCCATGGCGGCCTGTTCCTTTTCGGAGTACTCAAAGGGATCGAGGTACTTTCTCGAAAGATCCTGCGCCTCATAGGTGTACGGATATACGGAGGGTGCAATGAACGCCACGAGCATGATCACCACTATGACGATAAGGCAGGTCATGGCCAGCTTGTTCTTGTAAAGGCGGAGCATGGCGTCCTTCATAAAGGAGACGGATTCGCGCATCTGGACCTGCTGCTCTTTCTCATCCTGACTCGCGGATTTAAAGAGATCGGGGTCTATCTGGAAGCTCATGAAACTCTTTTTAGGTTTATTATCAGTCATATCATTCCACCCGCTTCCTTAACCGAGGTCGATACGAGGATCGACAACTTTATATAATACGTCGCTTATGAAGTTCATCAGGATTATCATGGCCGCAAGGAAGATTGTCACACCCATGATCATCATGTAGTCGGTGCGCAGCATGCTGTTGACGAACAGGCGCCCGAGGCCCGGCACGGAGAAGATGTTCTCCACCACCATGCTGCCCGTCAGGATGTAGGCCATCATCGGGCCGGCATAGGTTATGACAGGGCTGAGGGCGTTTTTAAGCGCGTGCTTGAATATAACCTTGCTGTTGCGCAGGCCTTTGGCGCGGGCTGTGCGGATGTAATCCTGCCCCATGACGTCGAGCATGCTCGAGCGGGTCAGCCTGGTGATGTAGGCCATGGGGTACATGCTCAGCGACAGGATGGGCATGATGAGTCCGCCCGGCATATTGGCCAGCGTCGGGAACCATTTCAGCTTCAGTCCGAACACCAGCAGCAGTATCGTCGCCACCACGAAGGAGGGCATGGATACGAGCGCCGTCGTTACGACCTGAACTATTTTATCGACCCACCCCCCTCGCTGTAAAGCCGATATGGCCCCAAAAAATACGCCGCTTACGATGGCGAGCAGGGCGGCGGTAAAGCCTATTTTCGCGGAATAAGCGAACCCGCCTTTTATAAGGTCAAACACGGTGCTGCCCACCCACGCGGTGGACAGGCCGAAATCCAGCTGGCAAATATTTTTGAGGTAGTTGACAAATTGAACGGGCACAGGCTTGTCAAAGCCATACTTCGCCTCAAGGGCGGCTATGGTCGCGTCGGACTTGGCCTTCTCGGAGCTGAACGGGCTTGCCGGTATGGCGTGCATGACGAAAAAAGTTATGGCCACTACCAGCACGATAGTGAGCACAGCCATAAGAAGTCGCTTTACGATGTAAAACAGGAACTTTGAATCCATTTCCCAACCTCCGGTTCTGTGGAATTTGAAAGGCTGCACTTTTTGCATGCAGCTGGAGCAGATTTATAATGTTTGATTATATCACCATGGAGCGTTTATGTCAATAAAACAAATGCCGGGATTTCTTGTTATCAAGCGCTTTTGCGCCCTGTAAAACGCCGTGTGCGGAATAGCATCCGCCCCGGAAAAACATTTGCGTTGGTAATACATGGTCCGCGAGTGAAGGAAGCGCAAACGAATCATTCATGTACGCGGAAGTCAAAAAACCCTGCAATCATGGGGAAACAGGGAGGATGGGAGGGCTTTTTGAATATAAGGCTGAGGCCCAATGTGTTGGCGAAGGACAGCAGTTGTTTGCGTCAGAAAGAAACTAAAGGTGTTTGTCAGTGGAAGATATTTTATTTTAGTATAAAATTAAATGGCTGGCGCCGCAGGAGCAAAACGCGGCGCAGGCCTTCACGCATTTCCGGCGCAGATAAGAAAGACCGGCAAAGCAGATCCCGGCCTTTCCGTTTTTTTCACGCCGGAGCCAGCACCTTAGGCGCCGCCCGACGCTCATAAATTTCCTGCTGGGGTAAACGATCCTATTGGCATCCACAAAGCCAACTGCACCGCAAAATATATAGCGGACGGCAGTACCGGCTTAACAATCTGCTTCCATTCCGGCCTTTAAATTATCAAACTGGTGGTTTGGTCATAAAATCGCTGAGAGACCGGAAACCATATTAATATGTTCGCCCTTAGTGGCCGTAATTATCCAAATGTCTATTGTCATTAAATGATCCGGGGCGGCATGCCGTGGTGAAAATAAAAAAAACATAGCACTTCCTGACGGAAATGCTATGGATTTTTGGTTGCCCGAGAAGGATTTGAACCCTCACAAACAGAGTCAGAGTCTGTCGTGCTGCCGTTACACTATCGGGCAATATTTAGCGTGCTTTTTTATTATACATAATTCGCGGGAAAAGTCAAGGTGGGATTCTGTTTTTTCATGATTTTTTGTGTGGGTTTGTCAATGATGTGTTACAGATCAGGGAAAGCGAATAGGGCCTGTCTGGGAGGGCGCCGGTGAAAATTGTTGTACTGCCTTTGCGCCGCCGCGACAAACAAAACATCGTTCCGGACCGGCGGCCGAAAGACGGCGTCTTTCATATGTCCGCGCCTATTTGCTGCCTTTTCTTTCTTTGTCACACATCATTGCAACACCTACATTTTGTTTAACAACAGTTTCGTCAAATCTCTTGACGAAGCGGCTGGTTTCAGGTATAATATTTGTCGCGCACAAGTGTGCGGAAAATGCTACTGTGGCTCAGCTGGTAGAGCAGCTGATTCGTAATCAGCAGGTCGCCGGTCCGAATCCGGCCAGTAGCTCCATAAAATAAACCGCGCTGTCAGGCCGTTTGTGGCATGGCAGCGCGGTTTTTGTTTCTGCCGGCGGACGCAGGGGGATCATGTGCCCGCCGGCTTGTTTTTGTGCCCTGCGTTTTTGCGCCGCGCCGGGTGCGGAAAGCTCTATTCCGCAAACTCGCAGGCCCACCGCATGGAGCAAAGCGTCACGGCTTTCCCATCGCCGTCCCCAAGCACGTCGCGGACGGCCGTATCACCCTGGGAGGCCGGATACTTTGTTTCAGCTTCGTTCAGCCAGAGACTGGGGTAGCCTGAAAACTGGATATAGGTGTTGCCAGCAAATTCCGGCAGGGTGTCGGGATGCAGCTGGTTTATGTACACCAGCGTATCCCGCGAACCGAAAAAGACGTTGCCACGGAAGGCGCAGCCTTCCTGCAGATTTGGCCCGCCGTCTATGCCAAGGGCGCAGGAGGCGTTGTAGCTTGACCAGTCGTGCAGACCGGTAAACAGCAGACAGTTGTCCTCGTACACGACGTTTTTAAACATGTGGCTGGGGTCGGCCTCGCTGTCCCAGTTAAAATAGCACAGTCCGCTTCCCGCGTGATAAACGAGGTTCCCGCTTATAAGCACGTTTTCGGTGTTGCCGTCGCCGCTCTCCACACGGCCGCGGAAAGCCTCGACCCCCAGAGCCTCCTCATATATCTCATGTATGTAGTTGTCTCTCATGACGACGTTGGACGCGCCGGTGTTCAGCGCCCCACCCACACGTAAAACTCCCGGCGGGTTCCCGTCCACGGAGTCGAAGCTATAGGACACCACGCAGCCGCCCATCCATGAAAGCTCGCAGTTTTGCACCGAGACGCCGTTTTGATTCATGGAGACACCCGTCCCGGTCAAGCCGATGGAAAGATTGTCCAGCACGCACTCTACGGCCAGCGCGTCGATTATTGGGGTTGGAACGATGAACTCTATGCTCTCAAACACTTCTCCGGGGTTGCCCTTGTCGCAGCGGAGATAAAGCGGCCCGGCGGAAACATACATAAGCATCTCCTCCGCCTGACTTCCGCCTATATAACAGGTCGTCGTTTTCGGCAGAGCGCCGCTCGCCTCCGAAAAGAAGTAAAGGTCGCTGTCAAGCTGTTCTTTGACGTCAAATTGGCGCTCGGAAAGCTGCTGCTCCAGCGTGAAGCCGCTGCCTATCGTCCTGTTGTCCGGGCCAAGGTAATTCAGGTATTCTTCCCCGTTCCAATAGCCCAGAACCTTATGGGCGCACCTCTCCCCATCGAACACTATGGAGCCGCAGTCCAGCATGTCGCTTTTGTAGACCCAGATGTTGTCCGTCCCGTCCAGCAGCTCCCATTTTGCGGGGTCGGCTCCATTTTCGGGCGAGGCAATAAACCGCGGTTTCGCGCCCTCGCCATACGCCGAATAAGTCACGCCCGCCCGCGTCTCTATCGTCTCACCGCGCCAGGTGTCACCGCGCCTAAAAAACACCGCGTCGCCCGAAGCGATATCCGCCTTGTTCAGCCGCGCCACGGTGGCCCACGCTGTCTCAGGCGAGCGGCCGTCCGCACCGTCGTCCCCAGAATTCGCAACATAATACGACGTGCCGGAGTACTCGACCTCCGTCGCGCTGGAAAGTATGGCGTCGCGGCGGGCCACGGCCATGGCAAGCACTTTTTCCGCCTCTGCTGCGGAAGCCGCGTCCTCGGAAAGCCGGGCCGCTATCTCCACATTGCTCTCATAAAGGCGCACCGCCGAGACCGCCGCCTCCCGGTACGTCAGTTTATCCATGTTCCTCATATAGCTCTCGTTGTCCACATCCAGCAGCGGGAGCCCGCTTGCCCTGGACAGACGGCTTACCGCAAAGTTTATGCCGCCGTGGAAATAGCTCATGGGTTCATTGCTGTATATGCTCCATGCTTTTGTCATGGCCTCGCTGATCGGGAAATCCTCCTCAGTTTTGCCTGTTGCGGCCAAGTCTACCGACCAAAAGGTGTTCCAGTCAGCTGTCTGTGTGTTCAGCGTCGGGTAGCCGCCGTCCGGAAGTGTGGCGCAGTCCATAGCCTCCGCGGCATACAGCAGCAGGATGGCCGCGTGGAAGCGGTATATCGCTTCGTCGTTCGATTCCTGCACAAATTGAATGGCCTCAAACTCGCCCTCGCCCTCCGGTCTGTAAGTTTGCACGAGTTTGATGAGCATATCGGCAAACTCCCTTTGGCTTATTTCGCGGTCTGCGTCCTCCTCCGGCGCGGCAAAGCCGTACCAGATGGCCCGCTCGTATTCGTCCATGGGAGGATCAGCTGGCTTTTCCGGCTGGGCAACCTGTTCCGCTGCCGCATCGGATGAAGGCGTGCTCACGGTTTGCGGCTCCTCCGCTTTTGGTGAACAGCCGGAGAACGTCATCGCCATGCTCAGGGCAAGTATAAATGATATCAGTCGTTTCATTTTAGCCTCCGCATCTGTTTTCGTTATTTCGGCCATAGCTCTTTCAAACGGCAAAGTAAAATACAGACTTACCCGCAGAAGCGGACAAATCTAACTTTTCCTTCGTGTTGCCTTTGATTTATTCAATATATCACTTTTTTAACTGCATTGAAAGTGTTATCTCCGTTTTGCCCACCGACAGGTTTTTTAAAAAATTTTTCTTTCGGTTCGCTGCTTGTGCTGCCGGCCCGCGTCGGCCGCGGACTTGAAAACAACTGCAAAAGGGCGCTGTCGGTAAAAGACCGGACGAAGACCGTGGCCGTAAAAGCTTGGTATCCGGCCTCGGCTTGTTTGCCGCAGCGCCGGTTGTGGTTGTGAGGGTTGACGCAGCCGTATATATCGCTGCGACACGGCTTTGTTTTGCGGACTATGGCCCCGGCAGTTACTTCTACGCCTGTGCCCGGCTGTATCCCGGCGCCGCAAACCCGGGCTCGCATTACACGGCAGAGCCAATTATGGGAACCTTTTTACCCATGATGGTTTTCAGAGAGCTTACGACGCAGTATCGTAACGCGGCTCCGCTTATCATAGCCGCGGCCACAAATTTTACCTTGCGCGAAAATAAAAGCCGAAAGACTGTTTTGGTACGCATGAAAATTTCCAACAAAAATTGAGCACGGAGGCAAAACCTCCGTGCTCAAAGCGGTGCTCATTATTTTATTCTTGTCGCAAGGCCACAGACCACCTCGTAAACACGCTCGGCCCGGGCGGCGCAAAGGCGGTTGAGGGTGGAGAGCGAGAGCTTGTAAAGCTCGGTTTCCGGGTCGTAGACCGCGCCGTCAGCCGCCACCTCGTTTGAGACGACGAAAAGCTCCCGTCCGTCGGAGAGCAGCTCTATGCCCGCCATCATCCGGTCGGCCGCCGCGCGGGGGCCGTCGGGCGAGGCGCCGGAAAAAAGCTCGTTGGCGGTCAGGTGACAGAGGCACTCCAGCACCACGGCCGCGCCCTTTGGAACAAGGCGAGCCGCGCCGGCGATGTCACGGGACGCCTCGACCGTGGCCGTAAAGCCCATGGCCGCCCGCTCCCGCCGCTGTCTCGCAACGCTCTCGGCCCAGTCGGGAGTTGTGACCATGGCGGCGACGAACACCTTGTCGCGGCAGGGCAGGGCGGCGGCCTGTTCCAGCGTCCAGGTGGATTTCCCACAGTGGCAGCCGCCGTAAACAAAGGTGAGCATCAGCGCCCCTCCCGCCACTGGCCGAGCATCTGCTCCATCCAGCCGCGCACATCCATGCCGTAGATGCCGTCCAGATTCTCGCTGGTCAGCACGTCGGCGGCCCTGCCCTGGGCCACGGTCTTGCCGTGATCAAGTAACAGCGCGTGGGTGCCGAAGGCCTTGGCCAGCGAGAGGTCGTGCACCACGGAGACGACGGAGCGCCCCGTCCTGTCTATCCACTGCCGTATCAGGCTGAAAACCTGCTTTTGATAGATGAGATCCAGGTGGTTCGTCGGCTCGTCCAATATGAGCAGCTCCGGGTCCTGCGCCAAAAGCTGGGCCAAAAAGGTGCGCTGCAGCTCGCCGCCGGAAAGCGTCAGCACCGACTGGTCGCGCAGGGCGGTCATGCCCGTTTCCTCAAGTGCCGCGTCCACCATGCGGGCATCCTCGTCGCTCGTTGTGCCGAATATGCCCTTGGAGTAGGCGTAGCGGCCCAGCTTCACCACCTCGCCAACGGTGAAGGAGTAGCCCACGCTGTGGTTCTGCGAGAGCACGCCCAGCTTTTTTGCAAGCTCCTGGGGCTTGTAGGAGCGTATGTCCCGTCCGTCGAACAGCGCGCTTCCGGTGAACGGTGCGCCGCCGGAGACAGCGGAAACTATCGTGCTTTTGCCCGCGCCGTTCGGCCCGACTATCATGAGCCACTGGCGCGGAGCCAGGGTGAAGGAGACGCCGTCCACGATCGTCAGGTCGCCGTATTTTACAGTCAGGTCATCAAGCTCAAGCAGCGCCATCAGCCGGCCCTCCTTGAACGGTAAAATATGAAAACAAAAACTATGGAGCCGACGAAGGAGGTCACAACGCCTATGGGCAGCTCCAGCGGTTTCAGTATCACGCGGCCCGCCAGGTCGGCCAGCATCAGGAATATCGCCCCGGAAAATATGGAGGCGGGCAGCAGCCTGCGGTGGTTCGGCCCGGTGACAAGGCGCGTCATATGCGGTATCACAAGGCCCACAAAGCCTATGGTCCCGCCCACGGAGACGCAGACGCCGATAAGCGCCGACGACGCGATAAGCACCATCAGCTTCACCCGCCGCACGTTGACGCCTATGTGCCGGGCGTCGTCCTCGCCAACGGCGAAGGCGTTAAGCTCCGACGAGCAGGACAGCAGTATTCCGCCGAACACCGCCAGCGCTATGGCCAGCATCAGCGCGTTGTCGTAGCTTGCGCCGGAGAGGGAGCCCATCATCCAGAACATTATGGATTTAACGTGGTCCCCGGCAAAGGTGACCACAAGGCTGATTATGCTGTTCATAAACATGGAGAAGATGACGCCGATAAGTATGATGGTGTTGGTGGAGAGCGAGTAATCCAGCCTGTAGGCCAGGGCCAGCACGCCCAGCAGCGACAAAAAGGCAAATAGCATGGCCATCGCGGTGCTTCCACCGCCGGAAAGACCGGGCAGCGTTATCCCGAAAGCCAGCGCAAGACAGGCCCCAAGCGACGCGCCCGCCGAAACGCCAAGAGTGGAGCCGTCGGCCAGCGGGTTGCGCAGTAAGCCCTGCATGGCGCAGCCGCAGAGAGAGAGGGCCGCGCCCACCAGCGCCACGCAAAGCACCCTCGGCAGCCGCACATAAAGTATTATGGAGCCGGACGACCCCTCCGGCACGGGCAGGCGGGCGAGCGAGCTCCATATGGCCGAAAGCGTGTCGGAGAGGGGAACGCTGACGCTTCCCGCGCAGACGCAGAAAAAGAACACCGCAACGGTTGCCGCGGCGAAAATTATGTATTCGGTTGCGCCAAAGCTCTCATGCCGGGACTTCATTTTGTCACTCCTACCGCGGCGGGGAGGGAGAATTCCGCTTCCCTGCCGTATTCAGCGCCCCCGTGTGGGAGGGCGGTATATTCTAAAGTATAACACCCCGGGTACGGGTGTTCCATTCCGTTTTTGCTATTATAGGCTACACCAGCAGCAGGGAGCAGTAAGTTTCCCCGCCGGAGCCGTAAACGCCTATGCACATGCCGGTAAAGGCGTCTCTCAGCAGGTTTTCGTTGTGGGTGGGGGAGTCCTTCCAAAGGGTCAGCGCCTGCGAGACGGCGTAGGAGGCGTCAAATTTAGACAGGTTCTCGCCGTAGACGTGGTAGTTCGATATGCCCATGTCGTCCAAAATGGTGTGGTCGGCCCGTCCGTCCGGGCGGGTATGGCTCCAATAGGACGCGGCCTCGGCGGCGCGGGTGTCGGCGGCATACTGTATTTCGGAGACGTAGGCAAGCGCCGCCAGCCCGTTTTCGGCCCTGTAGTAGTTTATGGCGTCGTACAGCTCGCGGACGGAGGCGGGCGCGCTGCCGGCTGTCCACTGGTGGTAATTTGAGGCAGCTTGTGGGGCGGCGGAAGGAGCCTCCGTCACCGGTATGGCCGCGGAGCTTTCGGCGGGCGGGGCGGCGCTTTCCGGAGCTTCGGAGCTTTCCGTCGTTTCGGGGGCGGATGAGGCTTCGGAGCTTTCCGCGCTCTCCGGTACGGAGGAGGTTTCGGCGCTCGCCGATGTTTGTGGTGCGGAGCTTTCCAAAGCGCTGGACGGGGGCGGTTCCGGCTCCGACGATGAAACGGAGCTTTCGGACGACGGCTCGGGCGGTTCGGAGACGCTCTCCTGTGCGCCGCAGGAAACCAGCACGGCCGCCGTCAGCAGCAGCGCCGCGAGGATTGTAATATATCTGTGTTTTACAAAATCATTCATGGTCTTTTAAGTGTTTCTCCTGCAATTCGATTATCCGGTCGAGCTTTTTATGTATGTCCTCAATTATCAGCTCGTTTTTGAGGTTGACCTTGTAGTCGTTCTCTGCGCGCCGGCGGTCCTTCTCCTCCTGCCGGTTTTGGCTCATCATGATGATCGGGGCCTGTATTGCGGCGACGCAGGACAGCACCAGGTTTAACAGTATGAACGGGTATGGGTCAAAGGCCTTTGTCACAAGCACCACGGCGTTTATGATTATCCAGCCTATCAGGCAGAGGGAAAAGCCTATTATAAACGTCCAGCTGCCGGCAAATTTTGCGAAACCATCGGCGGCTCTGTCCGCAAAGCTCACCTTTCGCTCGGCTTCATCCACGCTGATCTTGGTTTCCAGCACGTAGTGGATGACGTCCTCGTCGGAAAAGGAGTTTTCCACATCCTTTTCTATGACCTTCAGTATTTTTTCACGGTCTGATTCTTTCACAGCCATCGCCCCGTTCAATATGAATTTATATATTGCGTGCAAAAAGCCCCGATCAAAAACGGACCGGGGCGGCCATTACAGCAGGAACAGTTTTCTCACATCCCGGCCGCGCTCCTCTATCCAGCGGGTGGATATGACCTCGGCGTCTCTGGCGTCGGCGGCTATCTGATCGAAAAGCGACTGCTGGCTGGGAAACCGCTGCTCCGGGCGCATATGTTTAAGTAAAAACACCGGCGGGCGCATGCCATACAGGTCGCCGGAGTAGCCCAGCAGGTGCGTTTCGGCGGCGGGTATGTCCGCGTCGGAGACAGTGGGCTTGACCCCAACGTTTGTCACGGCGGGCCAGAAACGCCCGTCAACAAACGCGGCGGAGGCATAGACCCCAAACAGCGGCGACGCGAACCCCTCGCATATGGGCTGGTTTATGGTGGCAAGGCCGTGCAGCCGGCCTATGTGGTTGCCGCCCACCACCTCGGAATCTATCACAAAGGGGTATCCGGCCAACAGCTCGGCTTCGGCCATATCGCCCGCGGCCACGGCGG
The DNA here is from genome assembly GCA_964405305.1 of uncultured Oscillospiraceae bacterium. GTDB lineage: Bacteria > Bacillota > Clostridia > Oscillospirales > Ruminococcaceae > UMGS1668. Next base: position 14,248 of record CAYONL010000018.1, read on the forward strand.
CGCGTATGCGGGTGGAGCTGATGGGCAAGCCCTCGGCATCCTGTTCGCCGACGACGGTAAGGCTTATTCCATGCTCCCGGCAAAGACGGGCCAGCATGGCGGTGTCGCAGACGGCCCCCTTGCCGCAGCGGAAATCGTACCCGCAGCAGACCTCCTTGGCGCGCAGGTGTTTGGCCAGCACGTTGTACACAAATTCCTCGGCGGTGAGGTCCCTCAGGTCGGAAAAGCTGGGCGCGAACACGTGCGCTATGCCGCAGCCGCGCATCAGCCTGTATTTCATCTCTTTGGAGATCAGGAAAGCGCTGTTTTTCTTACCGGAGGGCACGCTGTCCATGGCGAAGGTGAAAACCCAAGGCTCCAGACCCTCGTCATTTTTTGCCGCGGAGGAGACGACAGCCCGGTGCGCCTCGTGCATGCCGTCAAATATGCCGAGCGCGACGGAAGTGGGCCCCTTGGGCCTGTTTATGGTTTCAAAGCTGTCCAATATTATCACCAAGCGTTCAGTTTATTTTGTTCGCGTAAAAATCGGGCCTTACAGCTCGTAGAACACGTCGTCCAGATAAAGGCCTTCGGGCTTCGCCGTCTTTCCCGCGCGGGTGCGGTCGCGGCCGTCAATTATACCGGGCAGGTCGTCCGGCTCCATGCGGCCGTCGTTTATGTCCAGCAGGGTGCCGACCATTATCCGCACCATGTTGTTCAAAAAGCCGTTACCCATGACGGAGAAGATCACAAGCTCGCCGTCCCGCTCCACGCCGCAGTCGTATATCTCGCGCACGCAGTCCTCCTGGTCGTTCTGAGCGCCGGCAAAGGCGGAAAAGTCGTGCTTTCCCACAAAGTCGCAGCACAGCGCGTCCAAAAGGTTCTCGTCCACGGGCTTTGGGCAGTGGAGGGCGAGGCCGTTTAGAAATGGGTTCATATATGGTGCGTTCCAGATCTTATAGATGTACCGCTTGCCCTGACAGGAGTAGCGGGCGTGAAAATCCTCCGGCACCTCCTGGCACTCCATGGCGGCTATGTCGTCCGGAAGCACCGCGTCCAGCGAGCGCCGGAGCTTTTCGCAGTCGAGGGCGCTTTCGGTTTTAAAGCTGACGCAGAACTTGTTGGCGTGTACTCCGGCGTCTGTGCGGGAGCAGCCCTTTACGTCCGGCCGCTCGCCCAGCACCGTTTCCATGGCGTCCTGAAGCGCCTGACACACCGTCAGGGCGTTGTCCTGCACCTGAAAGCCGTGGTAGTTCGTACCGCGGTAGGCTATGGTCAATAAAAGGTTCCTCACAGTCGGAACACCCCCGGTCCGTAAACATTTATCAGTACGACTATGGCTATTCCCAGGGCAACAAAGGCCGAGGCCGCCCAGTCCCTGAACGACAGCGAGAGCTGCTTCATCCGCGTGCGACCCTGGCCGCCACGGTAACAGCGGCACTCCATGGCCAGAGCCAGCTCGTCCGCCCGCCTGAACGCGGAGACGAACAGCGGTATCAGTATGGGTACGAGAGCTTTAGCCCGCTGCAATATCGTGCCGCTCTCCATATCCGCGCCGCGGGCCTTTTGCGCCGCCATGATTTTGCCGGTCTCCTCTATAAGCGTCGGGATAAAGCGCAGCGCTATGGTCATCATCATGGCCAGCTCGTGAACAGGAACCTTTATGGCGGCCAGCGGCTTCATCAGTCGCTCCAGCCCGTCGGTCAGCGCGATGGGTGAGGTGGTGTAGGTCAAAAGGCTGCTTCCGGCGATAAGACAAAGAATCCTGATGGACATGAGCACGGCGGTGAGCACGCCCTCCCGGGTGACCTTTATGAACTGCCACTGCCACAGCGGGTCGCCCTCTATAAAGAAGATGTTGAGCACGGCGGTGAACACGATTATCGGCACCACCGGCTTCATGCTTTTCAGTATCAGCTTGGCCGGGAGCCTCGCTATGGCGTAAAACAGCGCCACAAAGGCCACGCCCACCAGCAGCGAAAAAAGTCCGTCCGCTATGAAAAGCATGACGATATACGCTATGGTGAGGATCAGCTTTATGCGCGGGTCCAGGCGGTGGATGACCGACTCGCCGGGATAATATTGACCGAAGGTTATATCTTTTAGCATCAGCGCCGCCCTCCTTTCTCAAGCAGGGAAAGCAGCACGTCGCGGGCGCGCTCCACACTGAAGACGTCGGCCGGCACATCGAGTCCGCGCTCCCGCAGCAGGGCGAATATGCGCGTTATCTGCGGCGCGGAAAGGCCCATGGCGTCCAGCATGGCGGAGCGTGTGAACACCTCGCTCATGGGGCCGTCGGCCGCCAGCTTGCCGTGATCCATTATGAGCACGCGGCTTGCAAAGCGCGCCACATCCTCCATGGAGTGGGAGACAAGTATGATGGTCGCGCCGGTCTGCTGGTGATAGGTCTTTATCTCGCCCAGTATTTTTTCACGGCCCCGGGGATCCAGTCCGGCGGTGGGCTCGTCCAAAATGAGCACCTGCGGCTCCATGGCGAGCACGCCGGCTATGGCCACCCGCCGTTTTTCGCCGCCGGAAAGCTCAAAGGGCGACTTCTCCATATATTCGCGGCCAAGCCCGACGGCCAGCGCAGCCTTGACCACCCGCTCGGCTATCTCGTTTTCGGATAGACCCATGTTGCGGGGGCCGAACGCTATGTCCTTCTGCACGGTCTCCTCAAAAAGCTGGTACTCGGGGTATTGGAACACCAGCCCGACCTTGAAGCGGAAGCGCCGTATCTTTTTCGGTTCGGCCCAAATGTCCTCGCCGCCAATATATATTTTACCGGAATCCGGCTTTATAAGGCCGTTTAAGTGCTGTATCAGGGTGGACTTTCCGCTGCCCGTGTGGCCGATAAGGCCGATAAACTCGCCCGCCTCTATGGACAGGTTCACGTCGTCTATGGCCGTGCTCTGGAAGGGCGTTCCGGCGGAATAGGTGTAGGAAAGCTGCTCGGTGCGGATCATCTCCATCAGACGAGCCCCCTTTCGCGGAACAGGGACATTACGGCGTCGGCGCACTCGTCCTCGGCAAGCACGCCCTCCGGCATCCCGTACCCGGCCTTTGTAAGCTCGTAACAAAGCTCGGTGGCCTGCGGAACATCCAGCCCAAGCTTTTTCAGCCGTTCCACGTGGGAAAACACCTCGCGCGGAGTGCCGTCCAGCACGATGCGGCCGTCGTCCATGACAACAACGCGCCCGCACTGAGCCGCCTCGTCCATGTAGTGGGTTATGAGCACCACGGTTATTCCAAACTCGTCGCGGAGCTGCTTTATTGTGTTCATCACCTCGCGGCGGCCGCGCGGATCAAGCATGGCGGTGGGCTCGTCCAGCACCACGCACCGGGGACGCATGGCGATTATGCCGGCTATGGCGACCCGCTGCTTCTGTCCGCCGGAAAGCTGGTGCGGCGCGCGCTCCCTGTATTCGTACATGCCAACCTTTTTAAGCGCGTCGTCCACCCGTGCGCGTATTTCTTTCGGCGGCACGCCAAGGTTTTCCAGCGCAAAGGCCACATCCTCCTCCACCACGGTGGCAACGATCTGGTTGTCCGGGTTTTGGAAAACCATGCCCACCTCCTGCCGTATCTCATAGAGGCGGTCCTCGTCGGTGGTGAGCACGCCGTCAACCGTGACCTGACCCCGGGTGGGCAGCAGGATGGAGTTGAAGTGTTTGGCCAGCGTGGATTTGCCGCTTCCGTTGTGACCCAAAATGGCGGTGGTCTCGCCTTCGTTTATAGTCAGAGACACGCCATCAAGGACCATGGGCGGCAGTTCGCCGTCATAGCCAGGGTAGCTGAAATATACGTCCTTTGCTTCGATAAACCGTTTCTCTTCCAAAATTTATCTCTTTTCCTGAAAATATAGGCTGTACTTTATTCGCTGAACAACCATACAGCCGGGCATTTGGCCACGGTAAAACCGTTTTTCTGCTGTAATTTTGCCGAGGGCACGTTTCCCAGCACCACGTGGCAATAGGGTATGCGGCCCTCGTTTATGCGGCGGTTGACGGCGGCGGCTTCAAGCGCCTCGCCTATACCCAGCCGGCGGCAGCTTTTCTCAACGAACAGCATGCCGATGGAGCCCTCGCCGTGAAACCCGATAAAGCCGCAGAGCCCGCCGTTGTATACCGCCCCCGTCATGCCGTACTCTATGCGGGAGAGCAGGTACTCCACGTCGCTGTCGCCATGGTAGTTTTTCATGACATAGTCAAGGTCGTCCTCCGCAAGCGGGCGAAACTCGACCCCTATGGGCGGCTCCACTGTGAGAGGACGCTCCCGGGTGTATACGTACTGGTTGCAGTACATGTTCATGGGCAGGTGAAAGCGCCGCTGCAGCTCCGTGGCGATGTCGTCCAGGTGGGTCAGCACCATGGCGGGCTCCTCCAGCATATCGAGCATGGGCAGGGCGGCTTCGGCGCTGTCCGCGGCAATGGTGTAAAGGCCGGAGCTCTCCTGGAATATCATGGCCCCGTCGTCCGCGGCATATACCGGCTTGCCGGCGCCGCAGTTTACCGCGTCGAGCATGTCGGAGCAGGAGAGTCTGTCTCGTCCGGCGTAAGCTTCAAATTTAGAATAAAGTATATCGTTCAAATGTATCTGTCCTTTTAAAAGTTTGTTAATCCTTTTCCCAGATGGCCGAGGAGCCGCAGGGCAGGGCAAGGCCGGTGGATTTTACGGTAAGCCCTATCTCGTCCGCCCAGACGCGCCCGCCGGGCCGCTTTATCCGGGAGCCCAGCACATACGCCATGGTGGAGGCCGAAAGCCCGGTGGTGTAGCTGTTGAGCAGTACGAAAAGAGGGTCCTCCGTCAGCACGCCGGCGCAGAGGCCCACAAGGTCGTACAGCTGCTCCTCCAGCTTCCAAACCTCGCCGCCCGGGCCGCGTCCATAGGAAGGCGGGTCGAGTATCACCGCGTCGTAAAATGAGCCGCGCCGTATCTCCCGCTCCACAAACTTCGCGCAGTCGTCCACTATCCAGCGGATGGGCCGGTCGGAAAGGCCTGAAAGGTCGGCGTTTTCTCTCGCCCACTTCACCATGCCCTTTGCCGCGTCCACATGGCAGACCGACGCGCCTGCCGCCGCTGCCGCAAGTGTGGCGCCGCCGGTATAGGCAAACAGGTTCAAAACTTTCACGGTTCGCCCGGC
>CAYONL010000019.1:0-3162 GCA_964405305.1 uncultured Oscillospiraceae bacterium
GCATGCGGCTGTTAACCGCAGGGTCGTCCGTTCGAGCCGGACAGGGGGAGCCAAATTGCGGATATAGCGATATGTCCGCAACGTGGGCCTTTAGCTCAGTTGGTTAGAGCCACCGGCTCATAACCGGTCGGTCCGGGGTTCGAGTCCCTGAAGGCCCACCAAATTAGGGGTATAGTGTAATGGTAACACACCGGTCTCCAAAACCGTTATTGAGGGTTCGAGCCCTTCTACCCCTGCCAATAAAGAAAGGCCGTCAGGTCTTTTTTTATTACGGCAGAGGAGACAGGGATATTTACATTATACTTACAAAAAAGCAGCCGTCTTACATATGTAGGGCGGCTGTTTTTGTGACCAAAACACGCTTTAGTACGGTAAAAAACAAAGAGTTTTGTCCGTATATGAAGAACCACCGGCTTGGGTCGGTGGTTGTTTTTATTGTGATAAATCAGCCGAGCGCCACGTCGAGCAGCATCATGAGCGCGAAACCGACGGCGACGCCTACGGTCCCGATGTTCGTGTGCTCGCCGGATTGTGCTTCGGGGATGAGCTCCTCAACGACAACATAGATCATTGCGCCGGCCGCGAAAGAGAGGATGTACGGCAGGATCGGCGACACAAGGGAGGTGAGCAGGATGGTGACTATGGCGCCGACCGGCTCCACCACGCCGGAAAGGAAACCGTAGCGGAAGGCCTTGCCCTTGGAAAGGCCGGTGCTCACAAGCGGCATTGAGATTATCGCGCCCTCCGGGAAATTCTGGATGGCGATGCCTATGGCGAGGGCGAACGCGCCGGCGGTGGTAATTATCTCGCCGCCGGAAAGCATACCGGCAAGCACAACGCCCACGGCCATGCCCTCCGGAATGTTGTGCAGCGTTACCGCGAGCACGAGCATCATAGACTTGCCGAGGCCGCTGTGCTTGCCCTCGGGGGAATCGGAATTCAGATGAAGGTGAGGTATTATCGTGTCCAGAATAAGTAAGAAGCCCATACCGGCCAGGAAACCCACGACCGCTGGAACCCAGGGGATCCCTCCGGCGGCGGTCTGCATGTCTATGGCGGGGATGAGCAGGGACCAGAAGGAGGCGGAAATCATCACGCCGGAGGCGAAGCCGAGCAGCGCCTTTTGAAGCCGGGAATCCATCTCCCCCTTCATGAAAAACACCATGGCCGCGCCGAGGGAAGTGCCTAAAAATGGTATGGCAATACCGATTATTGTTTTAACTGTGTCGCTCAATATGGAACCTCCTAAAAGCGTTAATCATTTGTGCAAGCTCAGGTTATCATAAAAAAGGCAGTATTTCAAGCTTGTAAACGCGGGCGTGTACATATAAAATATAGGGGAAGGTCAGGAAAAATATTTTCTGAGTGAAAGCGCGTCCTTAAAGGCGAAGCGGCCGTCCATCCACGCGCTTATCCAGCCGATAAGGCGCCCGTTTATGACGGCGCAGACGACCGTGCCGAGCTTGATGCCCTCAAAATGGCCAAACCCGAAGAACAGGAATGAAAGCGCTACGGCGAGCAGAAAGCTGGAGCAGTCATAAATGGTTTTTACCCGGCCAACCTCAATATGGCGGCTGGCTGAAAACTCCTTGACAAAAAGCTCGTAAACCTCCGGCGAGATATATGTATGGAACATGCAGGCGACGCCGACGGCACAGAGCAAAAGCCCGATGATATAGAACACTACGCGCCAGGCAAACAGCTCAGCGCTCATCGGGGCAACAAGAGCCATGCAGCCATCCAGCACGAAGCCGTACACCACCGCGGTAAAAAACGAGAACAGGTAGGACAGCCTGAACTTGTGCAAAATAAGAGTCATCAGCAGGAGCAGCACAGCCTGGAAAGCGTACTCCATCATACCGAAGGTGACGAAGCTGAACGTCTGGGAGAGCTTTAAGTAGAACAGATATGCGGGCGCGACGACCATGGAAACGCCAAAATCCGCCTTCTCCATAAACGCGACGCCCAGTGCGATCGTGACGATGCCGAGCACATAAGCGAGCTCGGTGTAAAAAGCCGTTTTTTTCATTGTTCCTCCTAAAAAAAAGGCAGCCGCCCGTTTGATATAGAAACGGGAAAAGCTGTCATACGACTGTGATTCTATCATAAAATCGCCGGGAAAGCAATAGAAATCGGTCCGACTGTTGCCGCAGAATCGGTTTGACTTTTATGGCGGCACGCTGTATGCTTTGATATAAGCGTAAAGGACAGGAGTGGGAGCATGAAGATTTTTCATGTGGATATGAATTCGTTTTTTGCCTCCTGCGAGCAGAGCATGGCTCCCGCGCTGGCGGGAAAGCCTGTGGTGGTATGCGGCGATCCGGAAAACCGCGCCGGGATAGTTTTGGCCGCCAGCTATGAGGCGAAGGCGTGCGGCGTAAAGACGACCATGCTCATACATGAGGCGAAAAAGCTCTGTCCGGGCGCTGTTTTCGTTGGGACCCATCACAGGGAATACGCGAGGATAAGCGGCCTTGTCATGGCGATATTGGACGACTTCACCCCGCTTAAAGAGCAGGCGTCTATTGATGAGGCGTACCTGGATATGACGGGGACGGAGGGGCTTTTTGGCGACAGCCTGAGCGCGGCCCATATGATACAGGACAGAATACATGAGGAGCTTGGCATAGGGTGCTCGATAGGTATATCCACGAACAAATTTTTGGCGAAGATGGCCAGCGACATGAAAAAGCCCATGGGAATAACCGAGCTTTATGAAAACGACGTTCGGGAAAAGCTATGGCCCATGCCGGTGGGCCAGCTTTACGGAGTTGGCAAAAAGACGGCGGAAAAGCTGCGCGGGGTCGGGATAGAGCGGGTGGAGGAGCTGGCGCGCGCCGACGCGGAGGTGCTGAGGCGCGTATTCGGAGAGGCCTCGGCGCGGTATCTGGCCGACGCCGCCCGGGGTAAGGGCTCCGACGTGGTGGACCCGGCCGAGTACTCCGCGAACCAGAGCATCGGCAACGAGATGACCTATTCCCACGACCTTGTGGATATGGACGAAATACGCAACGAGCTTTTGTTTTTAAGCGACACGGTGGGTTTCCGTCTCAGAAAAAAGGAGCTTGCGGCCCGGTGTGTCGCGGTGAAAATAAAGTACAGCGACTTTAAGGTGGCTACAAGAAGCAAAACGGTGTTGTCGCCGGTCAACTCTACGGACGC
>CAYONL010000019.1:3172-6235 GCA_964405305.1 uncultured Oscillospiraceae bacterium
TCGCCAACGCGGCTTTCCCGCAGGGTGATTTCGACACGATGAAACGCCGTATGATGGGGAATTTCCTCCAAAGAAAGGCGGACTCACAGTCGATCGCGAACCGTGCATTCAACAAGGTCGTTTATGGCGGTCAACTCTACGGACGCGATTTTCGGCGCCGCCGCAAAGCTTTTCGCGGACAACTGGAGCGGAAAACCGGTGCGCCTGCTGGGGGTCACGGTGTCGGAGCTGGATGAGGGCGGCCAGATATCGCTGTTTCGGATGTGCGAGGTCAGGGACAAAAACACGGACGCCGTGGTGGACAGCCTGCGGGAACGCTTCGGCTACGAGAGCATAGAACGCGGTTCTCTGCTGGGGCGAAAACAGAAAAAATAGAACAATATAAACACGAATATTATACTATAAAGTGCAATAACGTATGGAGGGCGCGGTTTTGAAGGAAATAAACATCTGCGGAGGATACAAAACGGTCGTATACAAGCTGGCGGCAAACGAGGCGCCGGCGGTATATGTCCACATGGATGAGCGGGAGTCGGACGAGGCGGCGCGGCTGCTGACGGGCGCGAAACTTACGCTTATAGCCGTGGACGGGGTGGACTGGGACGCGGAGCTTTCGCCGTGGCCCGAGCCAAAGGCGTTTAAAGGCGGAGAGGATTTTTCGGGCGGCGCGAAGGCGTATCTTGAGGTGCTGACCGGAAAGCTCATCCCGGAGACCGAGAGGGCGGCGGGCCTGTCGCCGGAGTACAGAGCCATAGCCGGGTATTCGCTGGCGGGGCTGTTTGCGCTTTGGTCGCTGTATGAAACGGAGGCTTTCACCAGAGCGGCCACGGTTTCCGGCTCGCTTTGGTACGACGGTTTTTTGGATTTTATGAGGAAGAACAGGCCGGTGGGTACGCCGGAGAAGGTCTATTTTTCTTTGGGGGACAGGGAAAGCGCCACAAAGAACCAGCGGATGGCCACGGTGGAAAGCCGCACGGCGGAGGCCGAAAAGCTGATGTCGTCGCTGGGGGCAAAGACCGTGTTTCAAATGAATGAGGGCGGCCATTTTGTGGACGCCGCAAAACGGACAGCCGCGGGAATACGCTGGCTTGTGGAATAATTTGGCGGAATAACTGACGGTAATACGGAGAGATAGTATTCCAAAAAGGAATCACATCTTTTTGCAATGAGCACGCAATAATTGTATAATAATATTACACTTTAGTAGTATAACCATGATTGGTGGTGTGGTTATGAACGTTGATATCGGCCTTATAGAGCGCTCAAGGGCCGGAGACAAAGCGGCGTTCGCTCAGCTTTATGAGCAGGTACAGGAAGATCTGTACAAATTTGCCTTATATACTCTTGGAAACCGCGAGGACGCGGAGGATGCGGTGGCGGACACGTTTGTGGATGCCTACAAAGGCATAGCCGGTCTTAGGGAGCCGGCAGCCTTTAAAACCTGGATATTCAGAATACTCAGTATACGCTGCAAGCGGGCCGTGGGCGGCTACATACAGCGGAGGAACACGTTTGATATCGACGATTTTATCGATACCGCGGCTTTGTCCAGCGAAAATGTGGAGTCCGACGTTGCGGAAAACGCGGCGCTTGCCGGGGCACTTTCCGAGCTTTCGGAAGAGGAGCGCATGATAATCGCTCTTTCGGCCCTGCACGGCTACACCACTAAGGAAATAGGCACGATGCTTGGAAAACCGCATGGAACGGTGAGCTCCAAGCTGCACCGCAGTTACATAAAGCTGCGCGAAATGATAGGAGGGTGAGCTTATGTCTGAGCGAATCGACAATACAGGCAACGACATAAATATCGTAAACGAGCGTTTACGCGCCCTTGACGCATGTATAAATGTGCCGGAGGCGGCCGGTTCGGAGGCTTTGCTTAAAAAGCTTGAGGGCGTGCCAAAGCCAAAGGGCAGGGTGCTCGGCTTCAGGTTTATCAGTACGGCGGCGGCTGCGGTGTTCGTCATAGCGGCGGCGGCTGTCATAGTGCCGAGGCTTGGCGGGAAGAACAGCGCCGTGGCGCCCAGGGACGCCGAGGAGTACGCTATGGAGGCAGCCATGGAGGAGTGCGCGCCGGAGTCGTCGTCCGCCGCCGCCAAAATGGGTACCACGATGGGATCGGCCGGAGAGGGTCAGGCGCTGGCTACGGCGGCAGACGGGTACTCAGAACTGAGGACCGCGCTTCAGGCCATGTTTGACGAGGGTACGGCGGAGCTTTCTGTGCAGCCATTGGATGATGGCGAGGTCACACTGGAATATAAATACCGCGAAATATCGGTGGAGGATGACGGCGACTCCGTCTCCGTGCTCATTTTCGATAAGGAAAACGGCGGCGCGCTGATGAAGGGTTTTTGGGTTCAGGGGGAGTACGCCGGAAGCGAGAACAGCGGCAGCGACAGCGTGACCCTGATGACGAAGTTTGCGGTGACGGAGAGCTCGCTGAATTCTAACAGCTTTGTGCCCATGTGCTCCGGAGAGGACAATCTTCCGGTGCAGATAGCGGCCGAAAATATAACGATTGCGCAGGGCGCTTCCAGGGCGGTCTACACGATATATGTGGACATAGATCTGGAATCAGGCAGGTACACGGTGAGGGCCGAGCTCGGCTGATGGAACCGAATATGCGAAAGGTCTTCGCGGCGCCGCGAGGGCCTTTTTGTTTTACTTGGGGACGATTATCAAAAACTGTTAGCTTGACATAAACGGCGCTCTGCTGTTTAATATATTATGGGATTTTGTATTGAGCAATAATGGAGGAAACCATGGCAAAAAAGCGCGAGGAATACGGAAATGAAAGCATATCGTCCCTAAAAGGAGCCGAGCGGGTAAGAAAACGCCCGGCCGTGGTGTTTGGGTCGGACGGGGTGGAGGGCTGCGAGCACTCCATTTTTGAGATAATCTCAAACGCCATAGACGAAGCGAGGGGCGGCTTCGGCGACAGGATAAATATAACAGTCGCGCCAAAGGGATTTGGAAGCGAAAATAAATCAGCATTAAAAATGCCGAACGTAAATTTTGTGATTTTTCTTTGGGGAAAAGGAATTTTTCCAATTTTTCATTTGA
>CAYONL010000019.1:6245-19227 GCA_964405305.1 uncultured Oscillospiraceae bacterium
ACAGCGACGGCTCGGTTGAGGTGGAGGACTTTGGGCGCGGCTGCCCGGTGGACTACAACAACAAGGAGGGCCGCTACAACTGGGAGCTGCTTTTCTGCGAGCTTTACGCCGGCGGAAAGTACGACAGCGCGGAGGATTTTTACGAGTATTCACTGGGTCTTAACGGACTCGGACTGTGCGCCACACAGTATTCATCCGAGTGGATGGAGGTGGAGATCTGCCGCGACGGGTTCATATATGACCTGCGGTTTGAGCGCGGCTCCATAGTCGGCGAAATGAAGAAAACGCCCACCACCAGGAAAAAGACCGGCTCCAAAATACGCTGGCTGCCGGACAGAGACGTTTTCACCGACATAAATGTGCCACCCGAGTGGTACGACGACGTGCTCAAACGTCAGGCGGTGGTAAACGCGGGGCTGCTGTTCGTGCTCAAAACGCAGAATGAGCACGGGAGCTTTGACAGCCGGGAGTTCATCTATCACAACGGGATAGTGGACTACGTTAAAGAGCTGATGGGAGAGGAGCCACAGCTCACCTCTGTGCAGTCCTGGCAGGGCGAGCGCACCGGCCGCGACAGGGAGGACAAGCCCGAATACAAGGTCAAAATGCAGTTTGCCTGCTGCTTTTCCAACCGTGTAAAGCTGATAGAGTATTATCACAACTCCAGCTTTCTGGAGCACGGCGGTTCCCCGGAGCGGGCGGTAAAAAGCGCCTTTGTGGCGCAGATAGACGCCTACATCAAAAACTCTGGCAAGTACCTTAAAAACGAGAGCAAGATCAGCTTTCAGGACGTGGAGGAGTGCCTTGTGCTGGTGTCCTCGTCCTTTTCGACCCAAACCTCATATGAGAACCAGACGAAGAAGTCCATCACCAACAAGTTTGTGGCGGAGGCCATGACCGGGTTCCTAAAGCATCAGCTGGAGGTCTATTTTATAGAGAATCCGGATGACGCGGCCCGGGTGGCGGAGCAGGTGCTTATAAACAAGCGCAGCCGTGAGAACGCCGAAAAGACCCGCCTCAATCTGAAAAAGAAGCTGGCCGGCACGGTGGACATGACGAACCGCATACAGAAGTTTGTGGACTGCCGCACAAAGGACGTCGCCCGCAGGGAAATATATATCGTGGAGGGAGACTCGGCTCTCGGCGCCTGCAAACAGGGACGGGATGCGGAGTTTCAGGCCATCATCCCTGTGCGCGGCAAGATACTCAACTGCCTGAAGGCGGAGTACGACAAAATTTTTAAAAACGATATAATCACCGACCTTATAAAGGTGCTGGGCTGTGGCGTGGAGGTAAAGACAAAGGCGAACAGGGAGATATCCTCTTTTGATCTGGAAAATCTGCGCTGGAGCAAGGTGATAATCTGCACCGATGCGGACGTGGACGGGTTCCATATACGCACGATGATCCTCACCATGCTTTACAGGCTCACGCCTACGCTGATAGAGAAGGGCTACGTATATATCGCGGAGTCGCCGCTTTACGAAATAAGCTGTAAGGACGACACCTACTTTGCCTACACCGACGAGGAAAAGACAAAAATAGTGGATAAGCTTGCCGGCGCGAAGTACACGATACAGCGCTCAAAAGGACTGGGCGAGAACGAGCCGGATATGATGTGGCTGACCACGATGAATCCAAAGACGCGGCGGCTGATCAAGATTACCCCCAGCGACGCGGAAAAGACGACCGAGGTGTTCGATCTGCTGCTGGGCGACAACCTGGCCGGGCGCAAGGAGCACATCGCCACCAGCGGGTACCTGTATCTGGACGAGCTGGATGTGTCGTGACGGACGGAATGGGAGAATACTGGAATGATCGTTAAAGTCGCGGTGGAGAGGACGGCCTACAGCTTTGACCGCCTTTTCGACTATGCGGCGCCGGACAGACTGGCGAAACAGGCGGTGCCGGGCGCGCGGGTGCTCGTTCCGTTCGGAGCGGGCGGGAAGCGGCGGCAGGGCCTTGTGTTTGAGACGGCGGAGAGCGCTGAAGCCGGTTACGCGGAGCTGAAAAGCGTGATCTCCGTGCTCGATGAGGAGCCGGTTTTGAGCGCCGAACTGCTGGCGCTGGCAAGGCATCTGGCGGAGCGCACCTTTTGCCCGCTGTATGAGGCGGCCCGCGCCATGCTCCCGCCGGGAATGAACTACAAGCCCGTCTGGCTGTACCGGGAGGCGCCGGATATGGCCGACAGGGATCCGCTGACTGACGAGGAGCGCCGGGTCATAGATTTCCTGCATAAAAAGCGTGAGGGGGCCGAGGGCGCGGCGCTGCAAAAGGCGTTCGGCCTTGATTCACAGGAGCTTTTCGATTCCATGGCCCGGCGCGGCCTGCTTTTGCGGGAGGATGGCGCGAAGCGCAAGGTGGGCGACGAGTCCCTGCGCATGGCCCGCCTTTCCGCGCGGGAGGCCGAAAAGCGTGAGAACGGTGAAAGCACGGTCCCAAAGCCGACAGCCAAGCAGAAAGAGGTGCTCGCGTTCCTTGAGACGGCGGGCGCTGTCTCCGTCAAAGAGATAGGCTATTTTACGGCGGCCACGGCGGCGGTGGTGGGAAACCTTGAAAAAAAAGGCGCGGTGGAGTTTTACGACCAGCCGGTCTACAGGAGGCCCTACAGTGAACTGCGCCGCGGCGAGCTGCCGGAGGACATAGTTTTGTCGGACGAGCAGCAGGCGGCCTGCGACGGGCTTAAAAAGCTCTGCGAAAGCGGGGGGCCGGAGACCGCCTTGCTTTTCGGAGTTACCGGCAGCGGAAAAACTCAGGTGTTTATAAAGCTCATCGACGAGGTTGTGAAGTCGGGCCGGCAGGTGATAATGATGGTGCCGGAGATATCGCTCACCCCCCAGATGATAAATAAATTTATAGGCTGCTTCGGGTCGCGGGTCGCCGTCATGCACAGCGCGCTGTCGGTCGGCGAGCGGCTGGACGAGTGGAAGCGCATAAGAGACGGCGGGGCGGACATAGTGATCGGGACGCGGTCGGCCGTTTTTGCGCCGGCGGAAAGGCTGGGCCTTCTCATAATGGACGAGGAGCAGGAGCAAAGCTATAAGTCGGACCGCTCGCCGCGCTTTCACGCAAGGGACGCGGCGCGTTTTCGCTCGTCCTACAACAAAATACCCCTTGTGCTGGCCTCGGCCACGCCGTCGGTGGAGACGTACAGTCGGGCGCTGGCGGGCAGGTACAGCCTGTTCACAATGGAGAAGCGGTATGGCGGCGCGGCGCTGCCTCAGACCGTTATAGTGGATATGAAGCAGGAGACGCTGGATGGAAACACCGGGGTTTTGAGCCGGGCGCTGAAGTCCGAGGTGGAGCAGAACCTTGAAGCAGGGGAGCAGTCCATACTGCTGCTCAACCGCCGGGGCCACAGCACGATAGCCCGGTGCGCGGAGTGCGGCGAGGTGGCCCAGTGCCCCAACTGCTCCATACCGCTTGTTTACCACAGGGCCAACGGGCGGCTGATGTGCCACTACTGCGGCTATTCCACGCCCATAGAGACAAAGTGCGCCAAGTGCGGCAGCATATACATGATGTACAGCGGCGTCGGCACGCAAAAGGTGCAGGACGAGCTTTCGGAGCTGTTCCCGGCGGCCCGCGTCCTGCGCATGGACCTTGACACCACCATGGCGAAGTTTTCCCACGACAAATATTTTGCGGAATTTTCCGAGGGGAAATATGATATAATGGTCGGGACCCAGATGGTGGCCAAGGGGCTGGATTTTCCAAAGGTCACGCTGGTGGGCGTGCTCTCAGCGGATATGGAGCTTTACACCGGCGACTACCGCAGCTATGAGCGGACCTTCGCGCTGCTGACCCAGGTGGTGGGCCGGTGCGGGCGGGCCGGGCTTCCGGGAAGGGCATATATCCAGACCTGGTCGCCGGAGCACTCGGTCATACTCCGGGCGGCGGCGCAGGATTACCGCGAGTTTTACGGCGAGGAGATAATAAACCGCAGGGTCATGCTGTATCCGCCCTATTGCGGCATGGGCGCCGTGGGCTTTACCGGCGCGAACGAACGGCTGACCGCCGCCGCCGCCGCCGCGTTTTCCGGGCTGCTGGAACAGCTTGTGACAAAGCGCGCGCCCAATATGCCCATACGGCTGCTGGGCCCAACGCCCTCCCACATAGCGCGGATAGCCGGGCGCTGGCGCTGGAAGCTGCTGGTGAAATACAAGCCGGACGCGGAATTTTTCGCGCTGATGGGCGAGGCGCTGCGGCAGTTCGCCGCGGATAAACGCTTTGTTAAAATAGAGGTAACAGCTGATCCATATTTCGATGGCATAGTATAAGATAGAGCCGGTATGATCCGGATGAAAGGATAGATTATTATGGCACTGAGAAACATAGTTAAAGAGGGGGATCCCGCCCTGCGCAAAAAATGCCGCCCGGTGGAAAAATTCGACGGCAGGCTGGCGACGCTTTTGGGCGATCTGGCCGACACCATGTACGCGGCGGAGGGCGTGGGCCTTGCGGCGCCTCAGGTGGGCATACTCCGCCGGGCCGTCGTAGTTGACACGGGGGCGGGGCTTATAGAGCTTGTGAACCCCGAAATAATCGAACAGAGCGGCGAACAGGTGGGCAGCGAGGGCTGTCTCTCGTTCCCGGGCCAGTTCGGTACAGTGGCAAGGCCCATGAACGTAAAGGTGCGCGCCCAGAACAGGCACGGCGAGTGGTTTGAGGCGGAGGGCGAGGCTTTGCAGGCCCGCGCCTTCTGTCATGAGATAGACCATCTGGACGGCGTGGTTTTCAAGGATCTGGCGCAGGGCCCTGTGGAGCAGGAGGACGAGGACTCCGACGAAGTGGAGGAATAACGCCGATGAGCGATATGCGTATAGTTTTCATGGGCACGCCGGATTTTGCGAAGGCCATCCTCAGGCGGCTTGTTGACACAGGGCGAAACGTGGTCGGCGTCTTTTCCCAGCCGGACAAGCCTGTGGGCCGCCATCAGGTGCTGGAGCCGACGCCTGTAAAAAAGCTGGCGGAGGAGCGTGGGATCCCGGTCTGCCAGCCGGCGAAGATGAAGGACGGCGCCGCCCTTGCGATGATGAGGGCTTTTGCGCCCGACCTTGTGGTGGTGGCGGCCTACGGAAGGATATTGCCGCCGGAGCTGTTGGCTGTGCCGGAGCTGGGGTGCATAAACATACACGGCTCGCTGCTTCCGAAATACAGGGGGGCCGCGCCGATACAGTGGAGCGTTATAAACGGCGACGAGACGACCGGCGTGACGGCTATGTATATGGCCGAGGGCATGGACACGGGCGATATGATACTTAAACTTGAAACGCCCATAGGCCCGGACGAGACCTCCGGCGAGCTGTTCGACAGACTTGCGCTGCTGGGGGCCGACGCAATTGAAAAGACGCTGGAGCTGTTCGACGCCGGGAGCGTTCCCCGGGAAAAGCAGGACGACGCCCTTGCCACCATGGCACCCATGCTTAAAAAAGAGATGGCGCGGATAGATTTTTCAATGACCGCGAAGCGGATACACGACCTTGTGCGCGGCATGGAGCCGTGGCCCGTGGCCTTCACAACGCTTGCCGGCAAAACGATAAAGGTCCACAGCGCGGCCGCCATACAGGGCTTTTCCGGCGCACCGGGCGAGCTGCTGGATGAAAAGCGGCTGATACTCGGCTGCGGCGACGGCGCGGTGGAGCTTTTGACGGTGCAGCCGGAGGGCAAGAGCCGCATGGCCGGGGCCGATTTCATAAGGGGCAAGCGGATGGAGCGGGGCGCCTGCTTCGGTGAATAAAAATATTCTGAAATAAGAGGGGTATATATGCCTTATTTTTACATTGATCCATATTACATTATCCTTGTGGTGCCCTGTATCCTGTTCGGACTTTGGGCCTCGTTCAAGGTCAATTCGACTTTTAAAAAGTACAGCCAGGTGCGAAATGCCAGAGGCTACACCGGGGCCGACGCCGCCCGCCTGATCCTGTCACAAAACGGGATAAGCGACGTGGCCGTGACGCAGATAAGCGGCAACCTGACGGACAACTATGACCCGAGGAGCCACGTCATCCACCTGTCGCAGAGCGTGTTTGGAAGCACCTCCGTGGCGGCCATCGGCGTCGCGGCGCATGAGGCGGGCCATGCGGTGCAGCATGCCACCAACTATTTTCCGATAAAGGTGCGCGAAGTTATCGTCCCGGTGACGCAGATAGGCTCCTACCTCTATCTGCCGCTCATACTGCTGGGCGCGATATTTTCCTACGACCCGCTGATAAACCTCGGCATACTGCTGTTTGCCACCATAGCCATATTCCAGCTCGTAACCCTGCCGGTGGAGTTCAACGCCAGCCGCCGCGCCATAGCCGTGCTGGAGCAAAACGAGATACTTTACGGCGACGAGCTCAAGGGCGCTAAAAACGTGCTGACGGCCGCCGCGCTGACGTACGTGGCCGCGCTGATGACCTCGCTGGCCCAGCTTCTGCGTCTGGTGCTCATGTTCGGCGGCCGCGGCAGGAGAAACGACTGATGGCGGCGGCTGAAAAGGCCGGGAGCGCAAGGCTGGTCGCGGCGGAGGCGCTGCGAAAGGTGTCGGAGGGCGGCTACTCGAATATCGTTCTGGACGCGGCGCTGAAAAGCGCCGATTTGGACACGAGGGACAGGGCCTTTGCCTCGGCGCTGTTTTACGGCGTGCTGGAGCGGAGGATAACGCTGGATACGATCATAGCGCGCCACTCGTCCCAGCCACCGCAAAAGCTCTCGCCGGAGGTGCTGGACGCGCTGAGGATGGGAGTCTATCAGATACTCTATATGGATTCCGTGACGGACGCGGCGGCCGTGAACGAGTCGGTGGAGCTGATAAAGTCGCTGGGCATGGAAAGAGCCTCGGGCTTTGTGAACGGCGTCATGCGCTCGTTTATACGCGCCGGAAAGAAAGCGGACTTTTCATCGCTTACCGGAGCCAAAAGGCTTTCGGCCGAGTACGCGGCGCCGGAGTGGCTCTGTAAAAAGTGGATGGACGAATATGGACGGGAAGCTGCCGAACGTGCGCTGGCGGCAAGTCTTGGCGCACCGCCTGTTTTCATAAGGGCGAACACGCTGAGGACGGGCGCGGCGGAGCTTTCAGAAAAGCTTGCGGCGGAGGGCGTTTCGGTGCGGGCGGTGGAGGGCTTTCCGAACGCTCTGCGCATATCGGGCAGGGCGCCGCAGGATACGGAGTGTTACCGCAGGGGCCTGTTCCATGTGCAGGATATCAGCAGTCAGCTGGCATCGGAAGCTCTGGGTGTCGTTTCGGGCGGGCGGGTATTTGATCCCTGTGCCGCGCCGGGAGGGAAAAGCTTTACCATGGCGGAGCTCATGGACGACAGCGGAGAGATCGTCGCCGGAGACGTCCACATAAAAAGGGCCGAGCTTGTGACCAAGGGCGCAAGACGGCTGGGAATAAAGAGCGTAACGGCGGCGGAGAACGACGCGGCGGTATATAACGAAAAGCTGGGCCTTTTTGATCATGTGCTGTGCGACGTGCCCTGTTCCGGCCTTGGCGTAATAAGGAGAAAGCCGGAGATACGCTTTAAGGACAGGGCGCAGATGGCAGCCCTGCCGGAGATACAGTTTAAGATCGCGTCCACGGCGGCAAGGTGCCTTAAAAGCGGCGGTGTGCTGCTCTATTCAACGTGCACCCTGTCCCGGGCCGAAAACGACGAGGTGGCCAAAAGGCTTGTGAGAGAGTGCGGCCTTGTTCCGGCAAAGCTGCCGGAGCGGGTGGCAAAATACTCCGCTGACGGATACACGGCGACGCTGCTGCCCGGAGCATACGAGGGCGATGGCTTTTATCTTGCGAGATTCATAAAAAAGTAGGGATATGATGGAAAGACCCGACATACTTTCGATGACTTATGAGAGGCTCGCCGGAGAGACAGACCGGATGGGCCTTCCTTCATTTAGAGCAAAACAGATATTTTCCTGGTTGCACCAAAAGCGGGTGCGCAGTTTCGCCGATATGACGGACCTGCCGGCCGGACTCCGGGAAAGCCTTGAAGAAAAGTACGTTATAGCGGACGTGAGCATAGAAAAAAAGCTGGTGTCGAAAATAGACGGCACAGTTAAATATCTTTTCGCGCTGCCGGACGGGGAGCATGTGGAGGGCGTCCGCATGGAGTATAAACGCGGCGGGGCGCTTTGCATCTCGACGCAGGCGGGCTGCAAAATGGGCTGCACCTTCTGCGCGTCAACTCTGGCGGGCTTTTCGCGGGACCTTACGCCGGGCGAGATGCTTTCCGAGGTCTACCTTGCGCAAAGGGACGCGGAGGAGACGGGTGAAAGGGTGGCGTCCATAGTGTTGATGGGCATAGGCGAGCCGCTGGATAACTTTGACAACGTGATGGATTTTCTTGAGCTGGTCTCGGACAGCCGCGGCTTTGACATGGGCATGAGGCGCATCTCCCTCTCCACCTGCGGGCTGGTGGACAAGATATACGAGCTGGCCAAAAGAAAGTTGCAGCTCACGCTTTCCGTCTCGCTCCATGCGCCGAACGATGAGATACGCCGCCGAACCATGCCGATAGCGAAGCGCTACAGCATGGAGGAACTTATGCGCGCGTGCCGGGACTATTTTCTCGCCACAGGCAGGCGCATATCCTTCGAGTACGCGCTCATCGACGGGGTGAACGACAGGCCGGAGCACGCCGAGGAGCTGGCGACGCTGCTGCGTGGAATGGGCGCGCACGTGAACCTGATCCCTGTAAACCAGGTGCGGGAAAGCGGCTATCGGCGCGGCAAAAAGGAGTCCGTCGCGGCGTTCCAGACGCTTTTGCAGGAGAAGGGAATAAACGCCACCGTTCGTCGGGAGCTGGGCGCCGACATAAACGCCGCCTGCGGACAGCTTCGGCGCACAGCCCTGGAAAGCGGAAAGATTGACAGTGAAGCGTAAAAGATATAAAATAAACAAATAGATAAAAACGCAGGACAAAGACTGGCAAAGACGACCTCAAAGCGAAGGGGTGAACGCAATGCTAAAAGCGGCGGGAAAGACCGACATAGGCAACGTGCGCGAGATAAATCAGGACGATTTCAGCTGCGGCACACTGGGTGACGACGCGGTTTTCGCCGTGGTGTGCGACGGAATGGGCGGAGAGAACGGCGGACATATAGCCAGCCGCACCGCCTGCAACATCGTGACGGACAGCGTGAGGGCGGCCTATGGAAGCGGCTTCGGCGACAACTCCATAAGGGGTCTGCTCCAAACCGCGGTTATGGCGGCGAACGTTTCGGTGTTCGACCGGTCGCAGAGCGACGAGGGGCTGCGCGGCATGGGAACTACGGTGGTGGCCGCCATAGTCTGCGGCGGCATGGCGCACGTTATCCACGCCGGGGACAGCAGGGCTTATCACATCTGCCGTCAGGGCATAATACAGGTGACGAAGGATCACTCCGTAGTCCAGCTTTTGGTGGACAGGGGAGAGATCAAAGAGGAAGAGGCGCGTTTCCACCCGAAAAAGCATTTCATAACAAGAGCGCTGGGGGTAATGTCGACCATAGATCTCGATTATTGCGAGTTCCCGCTGGAGAAGCCGGACGGTTTACTGATCTGCACCGACGGCCTGACCAATTACTTCTCAAATGAGCAGATATTGGGGCTTACGCTGGCGGCGGGTTACGACAACTGCATAGATGTGCTGATCGAAAACGCCAAGAACGAGGGCGGTGCCGACAATATCACCGTCGTCTGCATCCACAACGGAAACTGACGGCGTTCATATACAGATATCGGAGGAATACAATGGACAGATACATTGGCAAAAAACTCGATGGCCGCTATGAAATACTTGAGATAATCGGCGTGGGCGGTATGGCCAACGTCTATAAGGCTTACGACTCCATCGACGACAGGACGGTCGCCGTGAAAATACTGCGGGATGAGCATATGCAGAACGAGGACGTGCTCCGCCGCTTTAAAAACGAGTCCAAGGCCATAGCGGTGCTCAATCATCCGAATATAGTCAAGGTGTATGACGTCAGCTTCAATGAGAACATACAGTTCATAGTCATGGAGTATATCGACGGCATAACGCTTAAGGAATATATAGACCAGCAGCATGTTCTGCGCTGGAAAGAGGCGGTACACTTCACCGTCCAGATATTGCGCGCGCTCCAACACGCCCACGACAAGGGCATAGTCCACCGGGATATAAAGCCCCACAACATAATGCTGCTGTCCGACGGAACCATAAAGGTGGCCGATTTCGGTATAGCGCGCTTTGCCCGCAGCGAGCAGCAGACAATAACCGACCGGGCCATCGGCTCCGTCCATTATATCAGCCCGGAGCAGGCCAAGGGCGACGTTACCGACGAAAAGAGCGATATATATTCCGTCGGCGTCATGCTTTACGAGATGCTGACCGGGCGGCTGCCTTTCAACGCCGACACGCCGATCTCCGTCGCCCTGCAGCAGATACAGGTGACGCCGCCCCGTCCGCGGGAGGTGAACCCCGATATACCCGAGGGCCTGGAGGAAATAACTATCCGCGCCATGCAGAAGGACCCGGCCCAGCGGTATCAGTCGGCGGCGGAGATGCTGCGGGACATAGATGAGTTCAAACGCAACCCGACAATAAACTTTGAGTATAAATATACCGCGCCGGAGCAGGAGACGATAAAGCGGAACTACACAAAGACCTCAAAAAAGGTGAAGCAGGAAAACGAGGAACAGGTGCGCCATGTACCGGTGGTGCCGATTCTGACGGGCGTAACGATCGCGTTCATAATCGTCGCCATACTGTTCGTTTTCGGGATACTTTATATAGTGCGCCCTTTTGAGGATGTCCCTGACACGACGATGCCCGCTCTTGTCGGGATGGATTACAAGCAGGCTCAGGAGGAATATAAGGGCAGGATAAACATTGAGATAGAGAGCTCCGATTTCCACGAGACGTATGAAAAGGACGTCATATATGACCAGAACATCAAAGAGGGCATGGTCATCAAAGAGGGCGGGACAGTCAGGGTCAAGGTGTCGTCGGGAATAAAGATGTTCACGCTTTCGGACTACGCGAATATGGAGGAGAACCAGGTCTACGCCATTTTAAAAGAGAACGGCATAGAGTTCAGCACGTCGCAGGAGTACGACGACACGATCTCTGAGGGCTACGTGATACGCACTGAGCCCGGCCCGGACACGGAGATAGACGCGGGAACGGTGGTCATAGTCTACGTCAGCATGGGCCCGCAGACGAGGTTCACCGCGGTGCCCGACGTGTTGGGCTACAAGCTCTCGGACGCCAAGCTGCTGCTTTCGGCGGCGGGGCTAAAGGTGGGCACTGTGACCAGGGTGCAGAGCGACGAGGCCGGTTCCGTTGTGCTGGATCAGGACCCGGTGGTGGACGCGCTTGTTGAGGAGGGCACGAAGGTCAACCTGACCATCAGCGAGGGCGATGAGGAGTCCGGCGCGGTGCAGATAATGACCGTTCTGCCGGGCGATGACAGGCAGGTGAACCTGAGCGCGACTCTCAACGGCGTTATCGCCCACGAGGAGACGCTGAATCCGGCGAAGGCGCGCTATTGGAAGGTCAGCTTTGAGGGCGAGGGCGAGGGCAAGGTCCAGATCCTTTACGCCGGAAAAGTATACAGGGAGTATATGATAGACTTTGATACAAAGCGGGTGGAGCTCATCACCGACAACGCCAAGGATTTTACCGATTCCGTGATAACCGACAGCGAGCTGCCCGATGCGGCGGGAGATTCGTCAGGTTCCTCCTCGGAGGCCACCTCCTCCGGCAACACCATAACGATCGGCTGACGGATGACGGAAAATTGTGGGGATGACCGGCAGACAGAGGGCCTGATAATCAAGGCCACCGGAGGGTTTTACTACGCAAAGACGGAGGACGGCGTTTTGGAGTGCCGTGCCCGCGGCGTGTTCAGAAAGCGGGAGGAGACCCCGCTGGTGGGCGACCGGGCTGTGGTTCAGGTGCTGCCGAACGGCAAGGGCTATTTGCGGGAGCTGCTGCCGCGAAAGAACTCATTTCTGCGCCCGCCGCTGGCAAATCTGGATCAGATATTCATGGTGGTTTCGGTGGACGAGCCGAAGCCGAACCTTTTCGTGCTCGACAAGCTGATAGCGGTGGCTGAGCACCAGGATGTGGAACCCGTGCTCGTGTTCACAAAAACGGATATCGGCGGCGCCGGGAAATACCGCGACGTCTACGAAAGGGCGGGGCTCACAGCGCTTGAGACTTCGTCGTATGAGCACAGGGGCGGCGAGGCGGTGCTCGGGCTGCTGCGGGGGAAGATCAGCGCCTTTTCGGGCAACTCGGGCGTGGGAAAATCCAGCCTGCTCAACGATATTTTTCCGTGGCTGGGCATAGAGACGGCCGAGATCAGCAAAAAGCTGGGCCGTGGCCGCCACACCACCCGCCATGTGGAGCTTTTTGCGGTGGAAGGCGGCGGCTGGGTGGCCGATACGCCGGGCTTTTCGTCGATAGACATGGAGCGCGTGGAGGTGATACGGAAAGACGCCCTGCAATACTGTTTCAGGGAGTTTGCGCCGTATCTGGAAAAATGCCGTTTCACCGGGTGCAGCCATGTTTCGGAGAAGGGCTGTGCGGTGGTCGAGGCCGTAAACGCCGGCTTGATACCGGAAAGCCGCCATCAAAGCTACTGCGCGCTTTACGAGGAGGCAAAACAGCTCAAGGAATGGGAGCTTAAGGAATAAAAAAATACCGGGGGCCTCTCGTTTTGCGAGGGCTTCCGGTATTTTTACGGTTACAGGTTGTCGGCGCTTTTGTCGATCTTAAAAATCATCCTGAGCAGCGGCGCTAAGAAACGCGGGCTTTTTATTACGACGATCTTCAAATTGATCCACCCTTTCGTGCGTATGTATCAGCAGCGGTGCGAAGCGGAAAAGAACGCGACGGCGAGAGGTGTTATTATGAGCAGCAGCGGCGCAATCGGAAAAAGCACGCCCACCAGCATGCCGGCCGCAAACAGCAGCGCGCCGTACAAAAAGCCGCCGCAGTTTTTAAAGCACCGCATGTTTGACGCCTCC
>CAYONL010000020.1:0-16305 GCA_964405305.1 uncultured Oscillospiraceae bacterium
TCTGCGCGGCGGAACCGGAGACGCCGGTGTCCACCTCGTCAAATATGAGCGTGTCCACGCTGTCCCTGTCAGCCAGCACATTTTTTATGCTGAGCATAATGCGCGCCAGCTCGCCGCCCGAGGCTATTTTGGCCAGCGGTTTCGGAGGCTCGCCGGGGTTTGTGGATATGTAAAACTCCACCTTGTCCGCGCCACCGTCGCCAAGCTCCACGTTTTCGCAGTTCACGACGAACTGTACATTGGGCATGTCAAGGAAGGCAAGTTCTATGCGCACGTTGTCGGAGAAACGCTTTGCCGCCTCCAGCCTGGACTTTGTAAGCCGGTCGGCGCGCTTTATCGTCTCGTCAAGTAGCTTTCCGCGCTCCTTAGTGAGCTTTTCCAGCCTGTCGGCGGAAAACTCTATGCTTTCCAGCTCGCTTTTTGCTTTCTCCAAATGCTCAAGCATAGCCTCCACGCTGCCGCCGTACTTGCGCTTCAGCCGGAATATCTGATCCAGCCTGCTCTCTATTCTGTCCTGCAGCGCGGGGTCAAAATCCAGTTCGTCGGAGGCGGCGCGAAGGTCCCCGGCGAACTCCTCTATCTCATAGTACATACTGCGGAATTTTTCAGGCAGCGGCGTGAACTCCGGAAAATACTCGGCCAGCTTACCGCAGGCGTCGATCATCGTCCCAAGCTGTGAAAGCGCGCCCTCGCTGTCCTCTCCGCCGTCCAAAGCGCCGATAGCCTCCGTACAAAGCTCCACCAAACGCTCGGAACTGTTGATGCGCCGGCGCTGCGCCTCCAGCGATTCCTCCTCGCCCGGCTCTATCTCCGCTTCCTCTATCTCGCCTATCTGAAATTTCAACAGGTCTATACGCGCGGCTTTCTGGCTGTCGTCCATGGTCAGCTTTTTTATGTCGCGCTCCACACCGCGCAGCTTGCCGTATACTTCACTATATTCCAGCGCAAGCTGTTCGTTCCCGGCATAGGAGTCGATATAGCCTATGTGCAGCTCGGGATTTGTGAGCATGCGGCTGTCGTGCTGGCCGTGCACGTCTATGAGCACCGACGAAAGCTCACGCAATACGGTCGCGGTCGCCGGGCGCAGGTTCACCTTACAGACGGAGTGTCCGTCCGCCGATATCTCCCTTGAAACCAGCAGCTCGCCGTTTTCGTCCGGGCCGTAACCCAGCTCCGCCGCCGCCCGTGCGCTTTTTTCGGACAGCTCGGCAAACACCGCGGTGACGGTGGCCTTATCCGCACCGGTACGCACCAGGTCGCGGGAGGTCCTTCCGCCCAACACGGCGTTTATTGAATCTATCAGTATTGATTTGCCCGCGCCGGTCTCGCCAGTAAAGGCGTTGAAGCCGGCCCCAAGCTCCACGGTCACTTTTTCTATGACCGCAACGTTTTGAATGAAAAGCTGGGAAAGCAAGGTCCCGCCCCTTTCATCTGCGAAATCAGTATCACCGAATAAAGAGATCTTGTCAGCTGATCAGCTTTTTTATCTCCTCCACAAAACCAATGGAAAGGCGCTCGTCCCGCATCAGGATAAATATGGTGTCGTCTCCGGCCAGGGTGCCGACAACCCCGCCGTGATGCATGGCGTCAAGCACTGCGCAGGCCGCGTTGGCCATGCCTGTGTAGCATTTGATGACTATGATGCTGCCCGCGTAATCCACGCTTTTGGCGGATTGGGAAAACACGGCGTACTTTGTGCCCACGTCGCTCTGTTCCTCGCCGGACGCCGCGGAATAGCGGTAACGCCCGGTGGAACCCAGAGTTTTGACAAGCCGCAGTTCCTTTATATCACGTGAGACGGTGGCCTGCGTCACGTTGAAGCCGCTTTTTTTCAGCCATTGCAGCAGCTCTTCCTGAGTCGTAATGTCCTTTTCCGAGATGAGCTCCAATATTTTGGTGTGGCGCTTCGTCTTCATTATTTTACCTTCTTCCAATGATTTTCTGGTTTAATATCTCGTAAAATCCCCGTCCGGTGATATTGATAAACTTTACTTTTTTTGACGACCGCTTGACCGTTACGCCGTCGTCCGCCGAAAGCGACATAACGTGGTCGCCGTCAACTATTACGCCCAGTTTGTCGCTGGAATTTACAAGCCGCGAACGGACGCCCAGCTCCTTTTCCGGTGAAAAGACAATGGAGCGGGATATCAGCGAATGCGGACAGACCGGCGTCATTATTATGGCGTCCATCCTGCTGTCCAGCACCGGGCCGCCCGCCGACATGGAGTATGCCGTAGAGCCGTTCGGAGTGGCGAGCACCACGCCGTCGGCCCGGTACTGGGATACCTCCCTGCCGTCGCAGGTCACATAGAGGTCGATTATCTTGCCCGGCTCCGTCTTGTTTACAAGTATGTCGTTGACCGCCGTGTATTTCTCTTTTCCGTGGAAAACATCGAGCAGCATACGCTTTTCCACCGTACAGCCACCCTCCGTTAGCTTTGCCAGCATGGCCACCTCTTCATCCTCAAGGTCGGATAAAAAACCGAGGTGTCCGGCGTTTATGCCCAATATGGGTTTGTCATAGAATATAGCGTTTTTGGCGGCCCGGAGTATGGTGCCGTCGCCGCCGACCACTATCATCAGGTCGCACTCGGGCAGGGCCTCGTTTACCGATGCAAATCGCGCGGCGCCGTCTTCCACTATACCGCAAAGGCTCTCATCCATCACCGGCTCGACGCCCAGGTCTTTTAAAAACCGCGCCACGCTCTTGGCGCAGGGCAGCACCCGCTCCCGGCTGAGGTTGACGTCGATGAACACCTTGGGGTGGTTCTCCTGTAGCAGTCTGAACGCTTCGGCGTGTTTTGACATAGGCGGCCCTCCTTTTTCAGTCCAGCGCGCTGTGTGACTCAGCCACAAGCCGCGCCATATCGTCCTCGTCAAATCCTTCGCTCTGGCCGTCAGACCGGAGCACCATAAGATACTCTATGTTTCCCTGTGGGCCTTTGATCGGCGAAAAGTCCATACCCACAAGGCCGTATCCGTTTTCCCGCGCATACCCGGCCGCTTTTTTCAGCACCTCAAGGTGGGTCTGCGGTTCGCGCACCACACCGTGTTTGCCGACTTTTTCGCGCCCGGCCTCAAATTGCGGCTTTACAAGACAGACAAGCAGCGCGTTCTGCGTCAAAAAGCGTCTGATCGCCGGCAGCACCAACGACAGCGATATAAAAGACACATCTATGCTCACAAACCCTATCGGTTCGGGTACCTGCTCGTCGGTGATATAGCGTATGTTTGTGCGTTCAAGGTTCACGACCCGCTGGTCAGTGCGCAGACTCCACGCCAGCTGGCCGTAGCCGACATCCACTGCATAGACACGCACCGCGCCGTTTTGCAGCATGCAGTCGGTGAACCCGCCGGTGGACGCGCCCACATCCATGCATATCCGCCCGGAAAGGTCAAAGCCGAACCGCTCCATGGCTTTTTCCAGCTTTAAACCACCGCGGCTGACGTAGCGCATCGTCTCGCCGCGAAACTCGATCGTGTCCTCAGGCGAAACAGGCTCTCCTGCCTTATCGGCCTTTTGGCCATTCACATAGATCTGTCCGACCATGACGGCGGATTTGGCCTGTTCCCGCCCGTTTATTATGCCGCGGGAGACAAGCTCCGCATCCAGCCGCTGTTTATTTATCATCCGCGCACCGCCCTGCTTTTACAAACTCTGAGATTGACCCGGTATCCAGACCAAAGCGTTCCAACGCTCTCTCCGCCGTCATATGCGAGATGAACCCGGAAAGCGCCCTTATATGGTAATCTCCCTTATATCCGCGCTGAGACAGAGCCATTCCGAAATGCTCGGCAATGCTGCCGTTCGTTACGCTCTCCTCAACAAAAAAAACTCTGTCATATCCCATGGCCGCGTCAAGCGCTCCGTCGGGTATTGGAAACACGCTGTCCAGCTTTAGCACGGACGCGCCGCAGGTTCCCGCCGCCTTCGCCGCGTTTGCAAAAAGCCTTCCGTAGCAGACTATCAAGGCTTCGGAGTGAGGCTGCGAAAACAGATCAAAGCTGTCATATTCCTTGACAAAGCCCTCCGGTATTTCGGGTTCGCCGCCGCGAGGGTAGCGGACAGCGATAACTCCCTCGCCATCCAACGCGCTTTTAAGATCCCTTCTCAGCTCATCAAAGGTGCATGGAGAAAATATTTTTACTCCTGGCACGGCTGTAAGTATCGAAATGTCGAAGACGCCCTGGTGCGTCTCTCCGTCTCCGCCAACTATGCCGGCCCGGTCTATTCCCAAAACGACATGGCGCGGCTCGATGGAGGCGTCGTGTATGAGCTGATCCACAGCCCTCTGTAAAAAGGTAGAATATATCGCCAGAACGGGCTTTTCGCCGCCGGCCGCAAGACCAGCCGCAAAAGTCATGGCGTGCTCCTCAGCTATGCCCACGTCAAAAAACCTGTTTGGAAACTGCTCCGCGAACGGCGAAAGACCTGTTCCGTCCTTCATGGCCGCCGTTATCGCGCATATTTTTTCATCCGACCCTGCGTACTCGGCAAGCGCCCGGCCAAATACGTCTGAAAAGCACTCCTTCTGCTTTTTCAGCAGCTTTCCCGTAGCTTTATCAAAGGGAGATACTCCGTGAAACAGCGATGGATTGTTTTCAGCTGGTGTGTAGCCTTTTCCCTTTACAGTATTTATGTGCACCAGCACCGGCTTTTGAAGCTGCTTCGCGCGCTCCAGCACACGGCTGAGCGTAACCACATCGTGCCCGTCCACCGGGCCAAGGTAGTAGAATCCAAAATGTTCAAAATAGTTACTGCCGTAAAAGCTGTCCTTCAGGACTGTTTTAAAGTGCGACGCGCCGTTCCTCAGCGAGGTGCCGACAGCCGGAATGTGCAGCAGCCCTTTTTCAAGGTTGTCTTTAAATTTGAAATAGCCCTCCTGCGAGCGTATCTCCGCAAGATATCTCGCCATGGCGCCCACATTTTTAGAGATGCTCATTTCGTTGTCGTTGAGCACAACAATAAGACGTTTTCCGCTCCTGCCGGCGTTGTTCATCGCCTCGTATATCATGCCGCCGGAAAACGCTCCGTCGCCCACGACCGCTATTGTCGAGCCATCGTCGCCGGAAAGCGCCTTTGCCGTGGCTATCCCCAGCGCGGCCGAAACCGAATTGCTGGCGTGTCCCGCAATAAATATGTCGTGCCGGCTTTCAGATGGGCGAGGGAAACCCGAAACGCTGCCCTCCGTCCTTATGCCGTCTATTTTCCTGCCTGTAAGCAGCTTGTGCACATAGCACTGATGGCCCACATCCCACACTATGGCGTCGTGCGGTGAACGGAACACCTTGTGGAGCGCAACGGTTAGCTCCACCGCACCGAGGTTTGAGGCCAAGTGACCGCCGGTCTTGGATACCTTGTCCACAAGTTCCTCGCGTATCTCTCGACAGAGCCGCTTCATCTGTACTTCGTCCAGTCCGGCTACGCCCTCCGGCAAAGCTATCGAATCAAGTATGCGCGCGCTCATGCCAATACCCCCAAGGGTATTGGCAACAGCAGTCCTGTAGCCGCTCCGATAACCATTCCGGCCAGCACCTCGATCGGCGTGTGGCCTATGAACTCTTTTAGCTCTTTCTCCGGAATGTTGAACTTCCAGTTTTTAAAGTCGTAAAACACGGGCATGCCAGTCTTTGGGTCCCGTGGGATGGACTCAAGAAAATCGTTTATAACTTTTGCCTGGCGTCCGGTCTCAAGCCTTACGCCCATGGCGTCGGTCATAACAACTATGGCGAATACAAGCACTATGGCAAACATCGGCGACTGGTATGTCTCGATCCTGTATACCGCCACCGTCAGCGCCACTACAGTCGCTGAGTGCGAGCTCGGCATACCTCCGTTGCCCACCAGCCGTTCCCATCTTATCTGCTTTTCGGCTATACAATATATTAAAAACTTTAGCCCCTGAGCCGCGACCCAGGCAATAAACGCCACGTTTAAATAATAGTTTGAAAAAATAAAGCGAAGGGCTTCCACCATGTCGCCCCTTTCGTCAGTTTTTTACCGTGAGCATGTCCAGCGCGGCGGCGAGCGTCTCTGTGCTGAAACCTCTATTTGCAATGGCTGAGAGCGCCGAGCCGGCCCGCTGCACATATTTCTGTTCATCCGCAAGGGCCCGCTCCATTCCGTTTACCGAGACATATGAGTTTAATTCCGGCTTTTTCCCGGTCGTGCTGTCGCTTATATCGTCCGCTATCTGGAACGCTGTGCCAAAGGACCCGGCAAAGGCGTCGGCATCACGCCTGTCCTGTGCCAAGGCTCCGGCGGCGGAGCATCCGATAGCCGCACAGGCCCTGAAAAGCGCCGCAGTCTTTAGCTTTTGTATCGTATCCAGCCTGTCCGGCGAAACAATGGCTTCCGCCGCCGCAAGATCCAGCTCCTGCCCTCCGACCATACCGCGAAACCCGGCGTATTCGGCCAGCGCGGCTATGGCGTCGCACCTGTTTTGCGGTTCGCAGTCATCCGCTTTTGCCGCCAGCTCAAAGGCGTAGGTCAAAAGGGCGTCACCGGCGAGCACCGCTGTGGCCTCGTCAAAGGCCCTGTGACAGGATGGTTTGCCGCGCCTGATATCGTCGTCGTCCATACACGGCAGGTCGTCATGGATCAGCGAATACGCCTGCACGCACTCAATGGCGCACGCCAGCTTTAGCGCGGCCTCATATTTTGCCCCAAACATCACGGCAAACGCCATAGTCATCACGCCGCGCAGACGCTTTCCGCCCAACGCCGAATACCGCATGGCCTCCACTATGCGCCCGAACCGCTCGTCGTCAGACGCTATAAGCCGCGACATCTCATCATCTATGGCCGTCTTGTACGCGGTGAGGGCGTTTTTGCCCGATAAAAGACCGTTTTCCAAAAACGTTTCCTCCGTTTTTACTTTTCTTCCGGGTTGTTTTCAAGCATTGTTATCTTCTGCTCCGCTTTCTCAAGCGTTTCTTTACATCCGGCGGCCAGCTTTACTCCCTCGTCATAAAGAGCCAGCGATTCGTCCAGCGTCATATCTCCGCTGTCAAAGCGCCCGATTATTTCCTCAAGGCGCCGGAGCTCCTCCTCAAACGTCTCATTCTTCTTTTTCAATGGGCGGCGCCCTCCTCTATATTCGTAACGTTGGCTGAAAAACTTCCGTCAAAGAGCCTGACGCCGACGGTATCGCCTAAATTCAGCTGTTTTATGCTGACAAGGGGCCTTTCGGCCACCTCCGCCACAGCGTACCCTCTGCGCAGTATGCCGAGCGGCGAACGGCTCTCCAGCCGCTCCATCGCTCCGGCGAGCTTTTCGTGCCGCTGTCTCATATAAAGCGCCTCCGCCCGGCGAAGCTCCTCCCTCGCGGCGGAAAGCTCCTTGCGCCCACGGTCCAACTGCTTTCGCATATCCGTGAGCATGAGCTGGGAGGCGCCCTCCACATAGCCCGTTATCGCCGCCATGTCAGGGCTCACCATCTCCGCCGCAGCCGACGGTGTGGGCGCCCGCATGTCCGCCGCAAGGTCGCAGAGAGTGTAATCAGTCTCATGACCGACGGCGGAGACTATCGGTATCGCGCTGTTGTATACGGCCCGAACCAGTGTCTCGTCGTTGAACGCGAAAAGATCCTCGTTGCTGCCGCCGCCGCGGCCAACAATGATGACGTCGGCTCTACCGCAGGCGTTTTGCCGCTTGACCGCCTTTACAACGTCCCGGGCGGCGCTTTCTCCCTGCACAAGGGCGGGAGTTACCAGCACCTCCGCCACCGGCCAGCGGCGCTTGAGCACGCGCAGTATATCCTGGAGCGCGGCCCCTGATGCGGACGTGACGACGCCGATGCATTTCGGATAGCGCGACAGGGGCTTTTTGTGGCCCTCGTCAAACAGGCCCTCCGCCAGCAGCTTTTCTTTCAGCTGTTCCAGCGCAACATATTTCGCGCCTATGCCATCCGGCTGGGCGTCATAGGCGTAGAGCTGACAGGAACCATCCTTGGGATAAAACGAGATATCTCCCCGCACTATCACGGCCATACCGTCCGACAGTCGGAACCTCATGCGCGCCGCGTAGCTTTGAAACATGACGGCCCTCAGCGACGCGGCCCCGTCCTTCAGCGTGAAATAAATATGACCGGAGCTGTAGTGGTCCCGGAGATCGGCTATTTCACCCTTTATATATATTCCCAGAAGGCGCTTGTCGCTGTCGAGCACCGATTTTAAATATGTCCCGATCTGGGACACCGAAAGTATCGTAAAGCCCGCCAACCCATCGCCCTCCTCATGAATACCTTACAGACGCGAGCACAGCCACACCGGCCGCGTTGTCAGCCGAGTACTGCGGCTGCGCAAACAGCCCGCCGAAGCGCCTTTCCATGCTTTCGCGTATGTAGGCGTTTGACATGACCCCGCCGGCATATACAATGGGAAGCT
Organism: uncultured Oscillospiraceae bacterium; assembly: GCA_964405305.1. GTDB lineage: Bacteria > Bacillota > Clostridia > Oscillospirales > Ruminococcaceae > UMGS1668. Next base: position 8,389 of record CAYONL010000020.1, read on the forward strand.
CGCCATACTCAGCTATAAGAGCCTTCGTCATACCCGCAAGGGACGCCTCAATCTCACACAGGCAGCGTTTTGCAACGTCACAGGCGGGATGGCCGGCCTCCAGCATGCGGCGGCAGTTGTTTTCCACACCGGAAAGACAGCAGTCGCGCCCCTTCATCGTCGGCCTTATTTTAAACTCGGCGTCGCTTTCAGCGGCCAGCTTTTCAAGCTCCGCCCCCGCAGGAAAACCGAGACCCAGCATGACGCCGACCCGGTCCACGGCCTGTCCGGCTTTCAGATCCAAAGAACCCGCGACCTTCACACATTTGAGAGTGAAGCGCTCGTCCGGCTCCACCAGCAGGCCCTCCGTGGTGCCGCCAGAAAGATGAAACGCTATGAACCGCTTGTTCATCAGCTCCAGCCGGCCCGAAGAAAACAGCGCGGCGGCCACATGCCCCGCCTGATGGGAAAAGCGGTAGAGCGGAACGCCCATGGCCGCGGACGCCACCATTGCGGCTGTCTCTCCGACCATAAAGCATGGCATATACGACCCCTCGGCATCACGCGGACGAAAAGACACGCCCACCGCATCGATAGGAGCGCCCGCCTCGCCGCGCAGCTCCTCCACTATCCCGCCCAACTGCTTCACATGGGCAAAAACGGCGTCGGCCTGACGCAGACCCAGTTCGCCCTCCTTAACCGGCAGCAGCTTCTTTTTCTGCAGCAGCTTCCCGCTGTCGCTGTCATAAAGCGCCGCGGAGGTCGTGTAGTTGCTGGTGTCAATCCCCAGAAAGACAGGCATCTGGATCCTCCTGCTTCTTTTTATAAATGGCGCCAAGCACCCCGTTTACAAATGCGGGATCCTCGTCCCCACCGTATATCTTTGCCAGCTCGACGGCCTCGTTTATAGATACGCTGTCCGGCACATCGCTGAACTTGTACATTTCGCAGACGGCCACGCGCAGTATGGCAAGCGCCACCCGCGACATCCGGCTCGTTTTCCAGTTTGTGGAGATGTCAGATATCTTCTTATCTATTTCGTCGCGGTTATAAAGCACCGTCTCGGTCAGTATTTTTGCGTAGCCGGAGACGTCCAGAGCCAGATCCCGTCCCTCCGACGCATTTTCGAGGATGTATTCCAGTCCCTCGTCGTGAAAGCTGCTTTCAAAAACAAGCGCGAAAGCCTGCTCCCTCGATTCCCTTCTTGTCATAAATTTTCTCCTTAAAAAAGCCCTCCCCAATTTCGAGGAGGGCCGTCTCGTTTCTGTTTTCAAACTGCCAAACCGTCACTCGGCTTCTTTTTCGTCAAAAATGATGTTCTCCACGTGCACGTTAACGGCTGATATGGCGACAGAGGTCATGCTCTGAACGGCATCTTTAACGGTCTGCTGTATCTTCTCCGACACGGCCTGTATCTTTGCCCCATAGCGCAGATTTACATATATGTCGATAACAGCCATGTCGTCGTTGTACGCGAATTTGACGGACTGTGAGCTCGGTATATTCTTCACAAAAAAACGCCGCAGATTGTTGGGCGCAAAGGCCATGGACGCAACGCCCTCCACTCCGCTGGCCGTATGGCTTGCTATAGTGGCGATAACGTCCTGAGAGATACGCAGACTTCCTATGTTGGAACTCGAAACTTCCATGTTCGTGCCTCCTATGCGCCGTACGAAATATTACGCGGCGACTTGCAAATATTATAACACAAAATAAATTATATACAATAGCGTACACAAAAAATATACAATAAAGATTTTTTGTGTATTGTGAAAAAACGGCTGTACGACGCGCTTTTTGGAAATTTGCCCTGCGCGGTCAGCCGTTTTTTTATAGAACTATAAATGAATATGCAATATGTCAGCCGACTTCGATTATACTTATGTTTTCAACCGGCACCTCCGTCTCCTGAAGGATGGCTTCCTTTATCTGTGCGGCCTCCGTGGACAAAAGCCCCTCTGTCTGTACGATTACATCCGCGTACCCGCCGGAGATATATACGATGCAGTCCGTAAAGCCCTTCGCCTTTATGATGTTCTCTATTTTGGATTCGGACTCTATATTTTTGGCTATGGCCGCGGCCTGAGTGGTAAGTGAAAGCAGCTGTTCATCGTTGATGTCGGCGGAGTTATACAGGTTTTCCAGCGTCTCGACGGCCTCATCGCGGGATTGCTGGCGTGTCAGCCGGGCTTCGCTGAAATACGCCGCGGCGTCCTCTACCTCCACCTCGCCGCCCTCGCCGGAGACGAGCAGCGAATCTCCGTAGTTTTTAGTCTCAACGTCGTTTCCCGCCGGGGCCAAATCAAAGCCTCCGGCCGAATAAAGATAGTTTAGATACACCGCGGCGGAAAGAGCTAAGACCAGCGCGGCCAGCACCAGATGGCGCTTTTTCAGCACGAAGTTAAATTTAAATTTTTTATGGCCCAGCTTTTGTTTCAAGTCGAACTTACCTCGCTTGGGTTCGGTCTCGCCGCCCAGTTCCACGCTCTCGTAGTTTTCGATGTTTTCCATATGTATCCTCCTCAAAAACATTTTATGCCATTTTTAAAACGCAGACGCGCGTCGATGGTATGGCGAGCGCCGTCGTCACCGCTTTAGTTATCCTCTCCGCCACGACCGGGCTGTCTCCTCCTTCGCATATTACGGCGACACCCTTTACCGCCGGAAAATAATCCGCGCTCTTGTCGTCGGAGCTGACCTGCTGGACGCCGCCCTCCAGCGTCACCATTACCTTTACCCTGCCGCAGCCGTCTATTTCCGACACAGTCTGTTCCAGCCGCAGCTCCAGCGATGTCTCCAGCTCCGAGGCCGCGTTTTGGACCGCCGCGTCGTCTTTTTTGTCCTCTTTGGGCAAAAGCTCCGAAAGCATTATCAGCGCTATTCCCAAAACGCCTATCACAACGATGATCTTGGCGGCCTTGCCACTGTCGGAAAAAAACGTTTTCAGCTTTTTTTAAACGTTCCCAAAGTACTGCTGTTTCCCATATCCTTACTCCTCAGCCAGTTCCACTTCCGGCGTTATTCCAAGAGCCTGCTCTATCCTGCTTCATACCGCGTCGGGCGATGCCCCGGTTCCGGCGGGCAAGGTTATCTGCAGCCTGTTAATTAATATGCCGCCGTCCTCGGCAATATTAATATCGGCGGCCGTTTTGGCGCTAAAAATCCCCATGGCCTCAAGCTCCTTTTGCGCGAGCTTTTCCACGGAAGCGGCCGCGCTGTCCGTTATCTGCCGGTTGACGCTGCTTTCCAGTTCGCCCGCAAGGCTTTCGGTTTCAGTCAGCGCCGTTTCGGAATAGCTCATATCAAGCTTCACATTAGCAAGGGCCGGAGAAAACAGACAGCACAGGAAGAACACGCTGAAGGTGATTTTAAAAACCTTTTGAAGGCTGCCCTCGGGAAGTATCATCTCCGCCGCCGCGCCCGCGACCGCCGCCACACAAAGGGAGAGCGCCCACTGTTTAATGATTTCCATTATGCACTTCCTCCCGCAACGAGCACTATGGCCGTCGTAATTATCATCAGCAGAGCAAAGCAAAGCGTTATGGAGATCAGTATTCCGAGCACGGTTCCGGCGGCGCCCAGCACCTTTGATATCGGCTTTATGCCAAGCATGTCGCACACGGCCGCCGACGCGCCCACAGTCAGCCGCCACGCCGCCGCCGAAAGTAGCACCGGAAGAAACGTCAGCGCCGCAGCAAGGATGCCGTACACGCCCACCGCCGTTTTTACAAGGCCCATGCAGCCCTGCGCCGTTGTGAGCGCGTCCGAAAGCGCCCCGCCCACCACCGGCACAAAGCTCCCAATCAGAAACTTTGCCGTTTTCATCGAAAGCTCGTCCATGCTGGAGGCGACAAGCGACTGTATGCTCAAAAGCCCCACAAAAAGCGTCATCATAAGCCCCAGGCACCAGTTGACGACCGATTTTACCGCCGAAGCCAGCGCCGTAACGTCCACCCTTGAAACGGCGCCCGTAAGACAAAGCGCCATGTATATCCCTAGCAGAGGGACCAGCGCTTCGGACGATATGCGCGAGACGAACTGCGCCGCCACAAACACCATCGTCTGGTAGCCTGTGGCCGTCAGCGGCCTGCCCGACACCACCATGACGGAGGACAGCACCGGCACAAGACTGAGCATAAAGAGTGAAAACTCCTCTATCGCCGCCGCCGTTTTTGTTATGCAGTCCATGACCGGCGCTATGATGGCGGAGGCTATGGCAGCCACGCTTACGATGTTAAATACCGTATCCATGGACTTTCCCCCCAGCGTCTGCTTCATGGATGAAAGCAGCGCGCAGAGCACGGCCACGCCCATAACAGCCAAAAAGGTGCGCACAGGCGTCCGTATGGCGTCCTTGACGAGTTCGAAAACAAGGTCGAAAAAGTCGGAGGGCGACAGCGATATAAGCGACTGGGCGTCTATCTTTTTTATCCCGAGGCGTTCCATCAGCGCGCGGGTGTCATCGGAAAGCTCGTCTTCCAACTCGTCCGCGCCTATGGCCGCAAGCTGGTCGTCCACCTCGTCCGGAACAGCCGCGCCGCAGAGCAGAACGATAAACAGGCAGGCCAGCGCCACGGCGGCTATGTATTTTAACAGCTTTCTCATATCAGCTTTGTATGAGCTGGGCGGCCAGCGAGATGAGCCTTTCAAACAGCGGCAGCGAGAGCAGCAGCATAGCCGCCTTGCCGCCAATCTCCACCTTGGCGGCTATCGCGCTTTGCCCGCAGTCACGGCAGGCGTCGCCGGCTATTTGTGTTATAAAGCATATGCCAAGGCTTTTTATCAGTATTGCCACATAGTCTTTTTCCATGCCCGCCGTGTCCAGCAGCCCGCCAATGCGCTCCACCAGCGGAAGCACGTTTTCCGCCACCGCCGCCAGTATGACTATGCCCACGGCCAGCGAAATTCCAAACGCATATTCCGGCTTATACTGCCCCAGCAGCACAGCGGCCGCCGCTCCGACAACGGCTATTCCGGCCAGCATCATCATATCCATAGCTTTCATAACCCGAAGACAGCTTTTACCGTCTCGAACAGGTTGCTTATCTGAGTTATCAGCATCATGAGCACGACGATTAGCCCTGCCAGCGTCGTCATCATGGCCTGCTCCTCTCTTCCGGAGCGGATGAGCACCTGATTGAGCACCGCAACGATTATTCCTATAGCCGCAATTTTGAAAATGAGATCCACGTCCATTGTTTTCCCTCCGTCCTAAAGAATGAGCACGAGCGCCGCCGCACCCGCCAGCACTCCGGAAGTGCGCCACAGTTTGCCCAGCTTTTCGCTTTGCCGCTGCGCTTCCTCATAAAGCTGTTTCAGCTCCGCACGTCTGCCCTCAAGCAAAAGCTGCTGTCCCTCCGCGTCGGTGGAGCCGAGTATATCGCCCAGGGAGGAAAGCAGCTCCGCGTCCACGGCCGTCAGCTCCAGCCTTCTTCTGCTCTGCTCCACGGCGCCGCGCAGGGCTTTTGGAAAAGGCGTTCCGTTCTCCATTTGTTCATAGCAAAGCCGTGGAAAAAGCAGCGTCTCATACCTTCCGCCCGCACATAGGTACTCGAACAGCTCGTATACCGGCTCCATGCTGTATTTGACGTCCACCATCACCGTCTCTAAAAACTCAAGGCACTTTTTCAGCGTTTCCGCGCGCCGAGCCAGCCGGTAGGCCAAAAACATCCCCTCCGACGTACAGGCCGCGAATATCAGCGCCGCGCCCACGTACTTAAACATCAGCGATCACATCCCCGGCGTCCATAATGACAACTTCCCCGCCGGCGCTTTTTAAAAAGGCCGTCTTTTTGAAAATTCCCGCCTCCAGCAGAGAGCGTATGCCCTGCCTTTTGTTCAGTTCCTCCGCGCCGGAGGCATGTACGGAGGCCGCGAACGCCACCCCGCAGTTGGCCGCGCGCAGGATGGCCCCGGCGTCGGAATCGGACCCTATCTCGTCGCAGACGATGAGCTCGGGCGACAGAGCGCGTACCGCGGCCTCTATTCCGCGTGTCTTATCCCACCCGTCCAGTATGTCGCAGCAGGGGCCGAGGTCGTTTTGCGGCTCCCCCTGCCAAACGGCGGCCAGTTCACCGCGCTCATCTATAACGGAGATTTTTATGGGCCGGCCCTGTTTCCCATAGGAAAACTGCCTTGCGAGATCGCGCAGCACCGTTGTCTTGCCTGAGCACGGCGGCCCGACTATGAGCACGCCACAGGCGCCCGCTCCCATAGCCGCTGTGATTTTATCCGCCGCGCCAAACACCTCCCGTGCCACGCGGATGTTGACGGAGCTCACGTCCCGCACCGTGTCCACCTCGCCGCCCTGATACACCGCCGTTCCGCATATACCGGCCCTGTGCCCGCCCCTTATGGTGACAAAACCGCGGCGAAGCTCCTCCTGATGGCTGTGAATGGAATAGCCGCAAAGCGCTTTATATATGTCGAACAGCTCGCGCTTTAAAATTGGCGGCGCGTTCTCCGGCTTTGCGGAAAGCTCGCCGCCGGACAAAAAGGCGCATTTAGTGCCGTAAAACAGCTCCGGCGGCCAGCCTGTCCTGAACCGCAGCTCCGTCAGGCCGCGATAGCCGCGTTCATCCAGCTTTGCGAATCTCTCCGCCGTGCCGCCGATAAAAGAGAGTATCTCCCTCACCCTCTCAGCGTCAGTTTTCAAATCCAGCCACCTCCGCTTTCTGTCAGATTCATATGAACGCCTGTCCTGTTTTATGCGCAATAAAAAAAGCGCCCCTCTCGGGACGCATTAAAAATTCGCGGGTTACAGCTCTTTGTCTATCATCTTCAAAAATTCGCTCTCGGATATGATAGGTACGCCAAGGCTCTGCGCCTTCGTCAGCTTGCTGCCCGCATCCTCGCCGGCGAGAACATAGCTCGTCTTTTTTGATACGGAGCCGGAGGTCTTTCCTCCTTCGGCGGTGATGAAGGCAGAAGCCTCGTCCCGCGTCAGGTTGGGAAGGGTTCCCGTAAGCACAAAGGTGAGGCCGGAAAGCTTGTCGCCCGTCTCACGCCTGGCCGCCGTCATGTTGAGTCCCGCGGCCTTAAAGCGGTCTATCAGCGCCCGGCTCTGAGGCAGCGCGAAAAACGAAACGACGGACTGCGCCATGATCGAGCCAAAGCCGTCAATGGAGGCGATCTCCTCCGCTCCGGCCGCCATAAGCTCATCCATAGTATTAAACCGCTTTGTAAGGTTTTCCGCTGCCTTTTGCCCTATACCGCGTATGCCGAGCGCGAACACAAGGCGGGCAAGGTCGTTCTTTTTTGAGCCGTCTATGGCCGCCACAAGGTTTTGCGCCGACTTTTCTCCCATGCGCTCTATCTCCGCCAGCTCGCCCACGGTGAGGTCATACATATCCGCCGCCGAGCGCACCAGACCGCTGTCCACAAGGTTTTCCACCAGCGCCGGGCCGAGGCCGTCAATATCCATGGCGTCGCGGGAGGCAAAGTGTATAAGGTTACGAAGGAGCTGGGCCGGGCAGTCGGGGTTGGGACAGCGCAGCGCGGCCTCGGCATTTTCGCGCACGGCGGGCGTGCCGCAGGCCGGGCACGCGGATGGGAGCCTGAACGGAGTTTCCAGAGGTCCCTTTTCAGCCAGCGCCACCACCTCCGGGATTATCTCGCCAGCCTTTCGGACAATTATTTTGTCCCCTATGTTTATGTCCTTCTGGTCTATAAAGTCCTGATTGTGCAGCACGGCGCGGGAAACCGTAGTTCCGGCCAGCTGTATCGGCTCAAAAACCGCGGTCGGAGTCAGCGCGCCCGTGCGGCCCACTTTAACCTCTATGTCGAGCAGGGTGGTCGTCTTTTCCTCCGGCGGATATTTGTAGGCCACGGCCCAGCGCGGATATTTCGCGGTAGCACCCAAAAGCTCCCGGTCGGAGAGGCTGTTCACTTTTATGACCGCGCCGTCTATGTCGAAGCTGAAGCGTTCCCGGTGCTCGC
>CAYONL010000020.1:16315-18772 GCA_964405305.1 uncultured Oscillospiraceae bacterium
CATACTGCACCGAGACCGGGAACCCCAGCGACTTTAGCCAGTCCAGAGTCTCGCTGTGGCTGACAAATGTGCGGCCCTCGCACTGCTGTATATTGAAGATAAAAATATCAAGGCCCCGGGTTGCGGTTATTTTGGCGTCCTTTTGCCGGAGCGAACCCGCCGCGGCGTTCCTCGGATTTTTAAACGGGCGCTCGCCCATTATTTCCTGTTTTTTGACAAGCTCGTCAAAGGTGCTGTGGGAGATATATACCTCTCCGCGCACCTCCAGATATGTCACGCCGGGCGCGCTTATCCGCTTTGGTATGGAGGCTATCGTCAGCAGGTTGTGGGTCACATCCTCTCCGACAAAGCCATCGCCCCTTGTTGAGCCGCGCACAAAGGCGCCGTTCCTGTACTCCAGCGACACGGAAAGCCCGTCTATCTTTGGCTCCACCACATATTCCGGACGCTCGACCACCGCGCGCACCCTGCTGTCGAACTCAAAAAGCTCCTCGTAGCTGAAAACGTCCTGCAAGCTGCCCATCTGCACCGCGTGCTGCACCGGCTCAAATTTGCCCAGCGCCCGCCCGCCCACCTTCTGGGTAGGCGAATCGGCTGTGACAAACTGGGGGTGCTCCGCCTCCAGATCCAGCAGCTCGTGGTAAAGCATATCGTACTCGTAGTCATCTATTTCGGGGCTGTCCTGCTCATAATAAAGGCGGCTGTGGTATCGTATCTGGTCACGCAGCGCCTCTATCCTTTTTTCGGCTTCACTCTGTTCCATACCCGGCCTCCGACTAATTTATTTATAAAACGCCGCAACGGTCTATCATACGCGCTCTCTTGCGACCGTATAAAGCACGCGGTACTGCGGACACTTTGCGGACCATATGCGCACAGGGCGTCCGGCGTCCTTTACTCGGAATTTCCTTAATATTATACCACATAATCGCCAGAAGCGGCGCACATATTTTGTGGTTGCGAATAGAATAGCGTATGAGAAAGAAACGCTGCTCAAATCACAAAAAGCTCAACGTAAGGCTCGCTGTCGCCATATTTGCCGCGGCGGCCCTGCTCCTTTGCGCCGAACTTTCGGTAAGGCCCGTGGCGGCAGAGACAGCGGCCTACAGCGCAAAGCTGTCCGCGGCAACCATGCTGAACGACGCCGTGCTCGACGAGTTTCAGGAGTACAGGGAAGAATTTGCCGACCTTGTGCATGTGGAATACGGCGATGGCGGCGCCATAACCTCGATCAGCACAGACGCGCTGGCGGCCGGCATATTTAAGGAGCGCATCATAAAGCGCCTGACAAGAGAGCTTGCCCGCCCGGTCACCTCCGATACGGGCATACCGATTGGCTCCCTCACCGGGCTTTCCCTTTTTGCCGGGTATGGCCCGGAGCTTCCGCTTAGGTACACCATGGTCGGCGCGCCCACCGCCTCACTAAAAAGCTACTTTGTCTCCGGCGGGATAAATCAGAGCGTGCACCGCATAGTGGTCTGTTTTTCCGTGGAGGTCAGATCCGTGCTGCCGGTCGTTTCCGGCCCGGAGATCGTAAGCGGCGAGGTGCTCGTCTCCGAGACGGTCATAGTCGGTGAGGTGCCCGATACATACTGGGGCAGATAACAAAAGGCCTCCGCTTTTGCGCGAAGGCCCTGATTATATTTTAAAAACCTGACCGCCCCACGCTTCTGGAGCCGACGTTTCCGCCGCTGGACACCGAAAGCTGTAAGGTGTAATCATAGCCGCTTTCCAAACTGAAGGTGGTGCCCCCGCTTTGGTTCGTAAGCTGGGTGTAGTAGCCGTCGTCGCCAAACAGCTCCGCTTGGCCCCACCAGGTGTCACCGTAGGCCGCCTTCATTATATACGACCCGGCGGAAAGCCCTATGGTCGAGCTTGCGCCGGGAGAGAGAAACACGCTTCCCATAAGCGAACCGCCGCTGCCGTACACCTTTATGTACACGCTGTCGCTGCCGCCGGGCGCGTATATGGTCAGGTTGCAGTCGGAGCCGCCGCTGTATTTCATAGAGCCGTTCGCCGGCATGGCCTGCCTGCATGAAGCAGCCATCGCGCCAGCGTCGGAATAGTCGCCCAGCTCTGCAAACTTGCAGTAAGCCGAATAATATAGCCCGGAGCTGTACAGCGAGAGCGTCTCGGCGTAGGAGGTTTTCAGGGCGAGCTGACGCGCGGCCTCTGCGGCGGCCTCCTCGGCCTTCTTTTCCTTTTCGGCGCTGGCGGCCATATCCCCGGCGTCGCTGAAATCGCCGAGCGCGGCAAAGCCTTTTATGGCCATATCCCAGTTGCCGGCGTCATAGTAGCTCATGGCGTCCGCATAGCAAAGCTCGTTGTAGCAGTCCTTCGCCATGCTTTCAATATCTTCCCGGCCGCAGGCTTTACAGTTCTCATAAGCCTTCTCGTAGGCGGCGTCTTGCCCGACCCGCTCAAAGTCGCCGGTGGCAAGCAGCGACAGCGACCGCA